>CAZWME010000001.1:0-26144 GCA_964634515.1 uncultured Pirellulales bacterium
TTTGACCCGCCAGATCCGTATAAAACTGGCTGGCTTCTGCTTCACCTGCTATCGCAAAATCCAAAATCTCCTCGATACTGTTAAATTCATCCATAACACGTATCCCTTCAATAGTTTCTCATTCCAATCCACTCAAACAGGATTTTCCCGCCGAGTTTAATTTTCGACATAGTACCCCGATTACCCCTGAAATTCAAGATTTCCAATTAGCATAATAATACATGGTGAAATTTTGTCATTTACATTGCCTTATAATAGTTCTCATATCTTCACCAATACTGCGCCCTTGCAAAAACAGTACCTTAAGATGATAATGAAATTGATTCAACAGGTAATATTAATAGGATAATAACAGAGGTCTAATCCGGACTATGAAGGTAAGAAAAGAGAAATTCACGGTTAAATCCTATGAGTGCCGGCCTGATGGAAATATTAAGACAGCTTGCCTAATGCAGTATTTACAGGAAGCCGCGGCCCTGCACGCCGAACAGCTTGGCTTTGGAGTTGACAGGTTAAATAAAATAAACAGCTATTGGGTCCTGTCAAATCTCAGGATCGAAATCAACAGACTGCCAAAATGGAATGATGAAATTACCGTCAAAACATGGCCGAGCGGATATACCCGTTCAATAGCTGCGAGGGAATTTGTCGGTAGGGATCAAAATGACTGTGAGTTATTCAAAGCCAGCAGCCAGTGGATGGTATTGGATAAACAAAGCAACCGGCCGAAAAATTTATTCCGTCTCGAATTGAGCCTGCCCAAAACCGGGCTAAAAGCATTATCGGAAAAACTGGTAAGATTAGAACCGCAGGATGATTACAGCGAAGCTGACCGAATAAGTGTGCCCTACAGCTCAATCGACTTAAATGGGCATGTGAATAATACGGAATATGTGCGGTGGGGCATTGACGCATTGAGAAAAGCATTCAAATTCCAGGGGAACATTCGTTCGATGCAAGCTACTTATTTGTCCGAAGTTTTTGAAGACGATGAACTTGATCTGCTGCTTTCTCACAGCAATAACGGACATTTCTGTGTGCTCGCTCGAAGAGCAGATGTGGATAGCAACGTGCATGTTATGGAGATCGGCTGCTAAATCCACTGTGCGGTTCTTCTATCTCATAAAGCAACATCAAGAGTATGCGTTTTCATAAATGTTAACTACATCGTCCAGTGTAAGCTCGGCCGGAGTTATATCGAAAAGACTGCCCATAGCATAGAAGGAGTTTTCCGCGAAAGTTCTTAAATTGCTTTGCTCAATACCGAAATCGGAGAGCTTGTCTTCAAAGCCTATATTTTTTATCAGCTTCTTCAATCCGGCTATAAATGCCATGGGCCTTTCCTTTTCGTCAAGCTCATCAACATTTTCCCCCATAGCCCTTGCAAGGTCGGGAAAACGTGCGGGATTTTTTTCTGCCAGGCAGCTAAAGTAGGAAACCGAGAGCATCGTAAGGCCGCAGCCGTGAGCGACATCAGGAAAATATGCACTGATGGCATGTTCCATAGAATGATGAGATATACAACGGGATAGTGACTCACATATTCCCGCTTCGGTATTCGCCCAGGCCAGCTTGGTTCTTGCCTCCATATTCGCGCCGTCTTTGACGGCTATTGGCAGATATTTTGTAATAAGACTGATTGCCTCCAGCGCCAAAAGGTCGCTCGTCGGCTGATTGATTGTTGCGAGATATGTTTCAACCGAGTGAAAAAAAGCATCCATGCCGGTGTAAGCGGTAGTTTTCCCAGGGACGCTTACCATTATCTCCGGGTCAACGATTGACAATCGCGGAAAGGTAAAATTGTTTCCCCATCCTATCTTCTCGTTCGTGTCGCTTTTGGTAATTACCGTCCATGGATCGGCTTCGGTTCCTGTGCCGGCGGTTGTGGTTATGGCCACGATAGGCAAGGCGCCGTTGGGTGGTGTTTTGCCGCCGCCGCTTCCTCTGTTTATATAGTCCCAGTAATTCCCCGGATTAACCGCCATTAAAGCTATGCTCTTTGACGAATCGAGGGTACTGCCCCCTCCGAGACCAACTACGAAATCACAGCTATTGTCTTTGGCGACGGATGCCCCCTCCTGCACATGTTCGGAAACAGGATTAGGCTTAATTTTATCATATACAACCGACTCAACTCCATTGTCTTTAAGGTACTTTATCACTCGGTCAAGATATCCGTATTTCCTCATAACTCCGGATTCACCGATTACTACAAGAGCTTTCTTTCCGGGTAAATACGGCGTGGTTTTAAGCTCGCTCAACTTGCCGCAACCGAATATTATTCTGGTTGGCATGTAATAACAAAAATCAAGGTTCATTTTTTACTTCCTTACAAACAACATGAGGTCTGCTGTCCCTGGAACAGGGGAAATAATTGCAGGTACGTTCTTTATATCTTAACTTTATCGCCGACACTTTCCTGCCATTTATTAATCATCGCCGTGAGCTTTCTGATAATATCCTCGTGCCGACCTGAATCGTACAGATTGACAGTCTCGCCCGGGTCTTTATTTAAATCGAACAACTGACATTTGTCTGTATCACTAATACATAACTTCCAGCCATCGGGTGAAACAGCAGCCCGCGTGTGCTCGTTTTCCAGACGACGCAGTTCTTCCTTCGCTGCAAGCAGCGTACCCCCTTTCTTGACCTTCATTGCCCCGCTGTTCGGATTCCATTCAATAAAGACATTATCTTGCCCTGCCCGACCTCCCTTGATAAGTGGAACCAGGCTTTTGCCCGGAAAACGCCCATCTGATCCACAACCCAGCAAGTCCATTAAAGTCGGAACCATGTCGATTTGACTGACCCTGTCTTTGATAAGGCTGCCCTGCATCTGAGGTATCCGCATCAGCCAGGGCACTTTGACTGCTTCTTCATACATCACGCTCTTTTCCACCATATGATGCGAGCCCATCATATCTCCGTGGTCGCTGGTATAGACAACAATTGTATCATCTGCCAGCCCCAGGTCATCCAGGGTTTTAAGAATCGCACCGACACTAAGATCAACCTGCGTAACCAGGCCCCAGTAGCGACTAATAAGAGCCATTATGTCCTGTTCATCTTTACCGTATTTAGCCCGGCAGTATTCACGAATGATACGATAACGGAGTGGCTCGTTTTCTTCCAGTAAATCAGGAAAGTTGGAAGGTAAATTTATTTCTTCCGGACTATGTTCATCGTCAAGCGGCCCAAAAAATGGCATATGCGGTTCGAGAAAATTGATGTACAGGATAAAAGGTTCTTGACGATGCCGGCGTAAGAAATCGCAGGCTTTTTTCTCCAAAAACTTCGGCTTACAATGTTCGAGAATCCTCCGCGCTGCAAACGAGCGGCTGAATGCGTTGTTACCGGAATCCGGTTTATAACCATTCTCGATGAGAAAATGATGATAATCGCTTCTCCTGTCACGGTCGCGCCCGTCGCTGTAATAACGCCTGTACCCGTCTTCAATGGAAACCCACTCTTCAAAGCCACGCTGGGCAAATATCTCGTCACCAAGGTGCCATTTGCCCATATAAGCCGTGCGGTAGTCACTGTCGCCGAGCATCTCCGGAAGACATGGGATATCCGGTGGTAATGGTACGTTGTTTTTGATACAGCCGCTTTGGTGCGGCCAGAGTCCGGTCATCACAGCCGAGCGGTTAGGCGTACAGACCGGTTGTGTTACATAAGCGTTCTCGAACACGACACTTTGGCCGGCCAGCTTATTCAGGTTGGGCACATGGATTTTGTTATTGCCATAAGCGGCCATTGTGTCCGCACGCTGCTCATCGGTCCAGATAAATAAGAGATTGGGTTTCTTTTGTTTTGGCCTGTGGACCTTTCGTGAGGTTGTGGTCCTTGGGACTCCTGACGGAGAACATGCGCCGGTAACGAGTGCGGCTGTCCCTAAAGTCGCAGCTTTCGCAAATTCTCGTCGGCTTAGTTTTGGCTTCATGGTACACTTCTTACTTGTGTTATCTTCAAACATTGCCTATCGCTGATAAAGGCTGTCCGGAATAGTTTACACTCTGAGGATCAATATAACAAGCTGTTTATACTGCTCCTTGAGTTCATATGCTTGTTGTCAACCGCTTACCGATTAGCTACAATTAATTTAGTCTCTGCGATATATTGGTACTATGTTTAATATGATACGGAGTAAGCGTAATGGGAATGTTCGATAATACAGCGGACAGCTCAAAGGCTCGCAAGAGGAAAGAAGGCACACTTGCCAAGCTCGACCGAATGAGGAAAACCCTGAACCATCAGGAGCCGGACAGAGTTCCTGTGAGCGATTTCTTCTGGGGCGGTTTTATAACACGCTGGCGAAAGGATCTGAATCTGCCCGATGATGCCAATCCTTATTATTATTACGACCTGGACTGGACTGTTACCGTGTCCAATATGGACCCGTTTATCCGGCCGTTTGAGACCCTGAAGGAAAACAACGAGGAAGTTATTCTGAAAACCGGTTTTGGTGCGATTTTGCGGAAGAAATTTTCTGACCCTATGCCCGAGTTTGTTGCTTTTGAAACGGACACCTTAGAAAAGCTGGAAGCTCTTGAGTTTGACGACCCTTACGACAAAAGAAGATATTTCCAGGCGGGTGACAATCAAATCGCCGGTGTCGGGGACGGCTTCGAACGGAATTCGCCGCCCTGGATTGAAACCGTAAAATCTTTATGGCCGGACTTTCCTGTATTCGGCAGTATTATAGAATGCAACGAATGCCTGACCCGCCTTATTGGGCCCGAGAATAATATGCTATGGATAGGAATGCATCCCGAGCGAATGGGTAAAGCTATCGACCGGATTGGACGGTTCTATCTTGAATGTGCAAAGGCTGAAATCACAGCGGCCGAAAATCTTTTGGACGGCTTTGTCATCTGGGGAGACGTGGCCTATAGGAATGATATGTTTTTCTCACCCGACTATTGGCGCCGATACTTCAAGCCATGGGTCAAGGCAATCGTAGATTACGCTCATGCAAAAGGCCTGATGGTCATCTATCACGGTTGTGGCAATATTAACAAAATCCTCGATGACTATATCGAGATTGGTATCGACGCATTGAATCCGCTGGAGGCCAAGGCGGATTTGGATGCTGTGCAGTTGCGCCGCAAATACGGCCAGAGGTTAGGCATTTGCGGAAACAGCAATATAAAAATATGGGAAGCCGGCCGCAGGGAGCTTATACGAAAGGAAATTTTAAGAAAGCTCAATGCCGCAAAAGGCGGTGGCTATGTTTTCCAGTCAGACCATTCCGTAAGCAGCAATGTCTCGGGGCATACTTATGATTATATCGTAAACCTTGTTCGCCAATTCGGACAATATCCCCTTGATTTGGGCCGGTTCAATGAGGCAATTTGATAATTCCTGGAGGAATAAATGCTGACACTTAAATCTCAGAAAACATTTTGGTTAATATTATGTGTGGTTGTGTTTTGTTCCTGCACTGGTTTTGGGAAAGAAAAGGCAGCTCAAAATTTTAATGATATCGAAACTTACAACGTCCTCTGGAGTAGTCCGAGCAAGGACAGTTCCGGTTCGATGCCGATAGGCAATGGAGACATCGGCTTAAACCTCTGGGTGGAGGAAAACGGAGACCTCCTGTTCTATATAAGCAAGACCGACGCCTGGAGTGATAACTGCCGGCTGCTCAAACTTTCTCGGGTACGCCTGAAACTTTCACCTAATCCGTTCGGCAAAGCCGGCCCTTTCTGCCAGACGTTGAAGCTGCGCCAGGGTGAGATTGAAATCATCGCCGGCCAATTGGAAAAACAGGTTGCATTACGCATTTGGGTGGATGCCAATCGACCTGTAATTTATGTCGAAGCTGAAAGCAAGAAGTCCTTTAACATTCAATGTAATCTTGAGGTTTGGCGTAACGAGACTCGCCGGCTCAAAGGCGATGAAGCCAATAGTGCCCGTGCCCTGACAGGTAACGATGATTATCCTATCATCGTTTATCCGGATGTGGTTCTGCCGGCCCAGAACAATCGCATCGTTTGGTACCATCGCAACGAGAAGTCCTGTTATCCGGTCACGTTAAAGAACCAGCATCTTGACCGGTTGCTGGCAAAGTATCGTGACCCGCTTCTAAACCGCACATTTGGCGGATGCATGAAAGGCGATGGATTACAGGCCATTGATAAGAATATTCTCAAATCAGCCAAACCGGGCAAGCATTTTGTGGTTTCGATTTACCCTCTGACGGCGCAGACAAAATCCATTGACGACTGGCTGAGTTTGCTGGAAAAACAAATAGCTGCGATTGATGCAATAGATCTGAAGACCGCACGTGCTGCACACAGGCAGTGGTGGGAGAGGTTCTGGAAGCGGAGCTGGATTTTTATAGACGGCCTAAAAGATGCCGAAGTAGTGACTCGTGGCTATAACCTCCAGCGATGGATAAACGCCTGCGGTGGCCGTGGTACTTGTCCCATCAAGTTCAACGGTTCGATTTTTACTGTTGATGCCAAGGTGGGCAAGGAGCATCTTGACGGTGATTATAGACGATGGGGTGGAATGTACTGGTGGCAGAATACCAGGCTGCCTTATTGGTCGATGCTGGCAGCGGGGGATTTCGATCTCATCCAGCCGCTGTTTACGATGTACATAAAGGCGCTCGGTCTGTGCCGTGACAAAACAAGGATTTATTATAACCATGATGGTGCTTTTTTTCCGGAAACGATGCACTTTTGGGGCACGAACGGCAATTGCGATTTTGGCTGGGGCCATAAAGGGCCTGAAACCGTTAACCGATACATACGCCGCGAATGGCAGGGCGGGATCGAACTAACAGCCATGATGCTTGATTATTACGCCATTACACAGGACAGAAAGTTTCTGCGTGATATGCTTTTGCCCCTGGCCGATGAGACCATTACTTTTTTCGACAGGCACTGGCCTCGCGATGAGCAGGGTAAAATTCGCTTCGAGCCTTCCCAGTCACTGGAGACATGGTGGCAGTGCGTCAATCCCCTGCCGGAGGTTGCCGGACTTAAGTTCGTACTCAGTGCGTTATTGGAGCTGCCCGAAGAACTGACAACCAACTCACAGCGAAAGTCCTGGAAGAAAATCCTGACCGACCTGCCTGCTGTTCCAATGAAACAAGACAAGGGCAAACAAATTTTACTCCCGGCTGAAAAATACAGCGAAAAGCGAAACCAGGAAAATCCCGAATTATACGCCATTTTTCCATACCGGCTTTTTGGAATTGAAAAACCAAACCTGGAAATTGGAATTGAGACCTATCAGCGACGAGTGCATAAGGGTACCGGAGGCTGGTATCAGACACCGGTCCAGGCCGCGTATCTTGGCTTAACGCAGGACGCCTCGAAATTCGTTACTCAGAATTTCTCAACTAAGCACAAGGGCAGCCGTTTCCCCGCATTCTGGGGGCCCAATTACGACTGGATTCCCGACCAGGACCACGGCGCCGTAACGATGACAGCTCTGCAGCGAATGCTTATACAGACAGACGGCAGGAAGATATACCTGCTGCCCGCCTGGCCCAATAACTGGGACGTCGATTTTAAACTTCATGCACCTTTCAAGACAATCGTTCAGGGCACTGTCCGAAATGGACGAATTGAGAAACTCTACGTCACACCTGAAAGTCGGCGTAAAGATATAAAAATTTTGAGTGGCAAATCCTAAGCCACTGGTAGAAAGTTTACAACGTAGGTTTCAGAATAGTGTTTGAAACCGACAACCAGGTTCAACTGTTCGTCAGCAACAAGTGAGCAAGCTCGGGATTCTAAATAAGACAAAAGCTCGCAAGAATTACTAACCGTCGAGGGCCATTCGGCAGAAAAGGTTAAGTGCCTGAAGAACACGCTCTCGTTTCTCGGAGATTTGAAGGAAAGGCGCCCGCGAAAGCTCGACCTGTACCCAGGGCAGCTCGGATGAATGCGAACGGATAATATAGCCGCCTTTGAACGGATGATTGATCGATATTTCACTCTCGAATGATGCCTCCAGGCATTGAACCAGTTTTTCAAACCACTCCTGTGGGCATGTCCCATGTGCATTACTCAGACATATTTTGGGCCGCTCACAATCCGAATCTGTAGCAGAAGGAGGGCCGACGGCGGCCATAGTATGACAATCGACGCCGAATTTGACATCGGCCGCAGATTCTAAAAGCCGCTGATGATAAGGGCGGTAGTAACGCTCCAGAAGAATCTCGACCGCATCTTCGGGGACGGGCTGACGATATACACTGGCGTTGTAGCAGGTATGGGTTTTAACGATACCGTCCCGGCCTCTATCATCTTCGGCCCGATTCATGTCCACTATTGTGCGGGCAACATCCGTTGTGATATGCGCTGTCACCTCGGATTTCAGCTCGTATATCTCTGCTGACCCCTCGTCACTGTCGGCAAGTATCTGCTCCGGTGTCAGCACACAATATTCCTGCACTTCCTGTGGCACGGTCAGACCGGCATGAGGGACCGAAATAATTAGTGGCAGTTTCATTTGGTTGGGCCTCTGGCCTCTCCGTCACGACGCGGATCCGCCACACCTACAAACTTATTGTCCTCGTGTATCACTAACTGGACGCAGCCGAGATAAAACGAATAGGGCTCTCTTACATCGAGACTAAATCCATGACTTTCCAGTGTCGTTGGAATATCACTACGCATCCGGGATGCTTCCAATGATACCGTCCCTTCAGCAGAACAATGCAGGCGAGGCGCGTCCACGGATTCGAACGGCAACTGTTTGCCAAGCCGAAGGAAGACCTGTGCGATAGACGAAACGATACGCTGACTCCCCGGAGATCCAATCGCCATCCAGGGTTTTCGGTCTTTGAAGATAATTGTCGGCGCGACACTGGCCCAGGGCACGGCATTCGGTCGCAAATAGTAAGGATGTTTCATGTCCTTCTCTTCAAACGCCGTCATATAGTTATTATATAGAAAGCCGAGTTCGGGCGTTGCCACACACGAGCCGTACACGCGCTCAATAGACTGTGTTAAAGCTGCCACGTTTCCAAACCTGTCCATAACAGACAAATGTGTAGTATCCCCACCTGTCTTTATGTTTTTCATCGACCAGCGGGCGATATCTCTGGCATAATCCGTACTTAGCATTCGCTTCTGCGGGACCTGTGCATACGAGTTTGGATCGAAAGGCCTGTCTTTGCGGTCGCGATTGGCCTGTCGTATGGCCTGGGCAAGCGTCAATGCTCCTTCTGGCGTGTCCACATTTCGATACTTCTTCGGAATATGACTTATAATATTAAGCAGCTCTATTAATGTCCTGCCTGCCCCCGGCGGAGGAAATGTTACAATCCTGAATTCTCCAAACTGACTGGAAACTGGTTTTCTTTCGATAGGCCACGGTATTTGGGCCAGATCCTCTTTTGTAATGAGCCCTTCGTTCCGGGCCATATCTTCATGTATCAACCTTCCGATTTGCCCATGATAGAAATCAGTAACTCTCCTGCGCCCGAGTCTTCTCAGTGTAGCGGCCAACGCAGGCTGAGAAAACTTTTCCCCGACCTTAAAGGTTTTCTTGCCATCCTTCAGGAATAGCTGGGCCGCCGGCCCTTGCCGTAAATGCTTTCTTACTCTTCGAGTCAGCTTACGTTGAAGCTCGCTGATACGATATCCATTCTCGGCAAGTTGAATGGCAGGCTGCAGGATTTCAGCAATCGGGATGGTTCCAAAGTGTTCCAGCGCATAGGCCAGAACCGCCGGTGTGCTGGGTACTGTTGTGGCTTGGAATCCTCGTAAGCGCTGCTCAATGCTCATGTCCTGCACCGAAGTTCTGTTAGGAGCCCTGGACGAACCGTCCAATGCAAGTGTTCGGCGTGAACGGGCCAGATGGATTAACGCCATCGTCTGACCGCCCAGTCCGGAGGCTGCCGGTTCACACACACCCAGAGCGAAAGCAGCGGCTACGGCCGCATCGATGGCATTACCTCCCGACTCAAGAATTTGGACCGCCGCTCCGGTTGCAAGATAATGCTGTGTACTTGCCATGCCGTATTCTGATACGGATACACGCTGGGGCTGGTAAACTTTGGCAGGGCTAAAGTCTCGTACATCTGTGTCGTCCTGTTGCTTCGGCGTAGAAGCCATGATATATTATCCCTCTGCTTGTTTAGCTAAAAATTCGGCGACCAACAGTGTTCTTTGAAGAAGGCTGATCCTCTCCACCGCCTCGTTTGGTGTGTAGGCGTCCCTTGTAACGGGTCCCAGGCCGCAAACAACTGGCGTCGATGAAGGCACGAGTCCCGCAACCGAAGGCCACAGGGAAGACTCTTTTCCGAACGGTATTTCCCAGTTGGATGCAACCTCTGCCAGATCGGCAACGAGACGCTTGTTTGCTGTACGGTTTTTCATTGCCGGCCGGTCCGAGACAATCTCAAGTTGACAGCGAAAACCATTCTCGACGAGCATATCTCTTATTGACGCCTCCGCATCATCCGCCGTCTCTTTGTCGCCGTAACTTAGCAGGATAGTGGCCTCGACCTTATGCGGAAGAAGCATGGGGAACGTAGTCGGGTGGATATCTGAGACAGCAATGGAAAGGCGATTCTGCTTGGAAGAGAGTTTTGAGATGTCCTCCAGTTTGTTGCATACCCAGCGCAGTATTTCAGGTTTTTTTCTGGCTTTGCCGAGTCGGGCGGGTACGTCTTCTGCAACAAGCTGATATTTCCGCCAACCACGCCGCTCTATTACAACCTTGTTCTTAGGATTACCCGGCCGCAGAACCAGAACTCGCCTGGCTCTTTCCGCGGCGGCTCTGATTATACTACTGCTTTCTATGTTATCTCTGCCTTCATCGGCAAAGTAAAGAACTCCAACGGGCATCGAATTCAACTTTCGCAGACTTTTTAACACCTTGAGAACGAATTCCAACATCACCAGGGGAGCACGGGAAAGACCTATACCTTCTCCATACAGCCACTCCGGAGTTCGGCGGAACACCTGTATGGGTATCTCAGGTGTAAGCGCCACGTCTAAATGCCCGACAAAAAGAGTCCCGTCTGTCAGGCCGGACTTTGTCTGCCAGGTCCAGACGGTCTTGTTGTCCGTTAATTCCTCCACGGCTTCAAGGCCTATTTCCTCGAGTGTTTGGCTGAGTTTCATCGTCGCCTGTTGAATCCCGAACGGATCAGAGGTCCTGCTATGCAGGTTTGTCCAAATCCGCAGCCGCCTCTCGATTTGGTCCCGCCGCTGAGTTAAGAATGACATAACTAACTGGCCCGTATCGGTCGACTTTTTTGTTATCCTGACCGGCTTCGGAGTACCGAAATAACGGGTACTTGTCACCTCAACGAGACGATTTACCAGCGCCGGAAAATCAAGACCTACATGTTGAGCGCCGATCGTATATGAACCATGTTCACCCATGCTCGGCAGGCTGTTCACTTCGAGCAGTTGGAGATTTTCCTCGGCATCTAAACGCATGTCCACACGGGCGCAGTCAAAGCAGCCAAGGACCTCGAAGGCCCTGCGGGCAAGTTTTTTGGCTTCTTCTACCGTCTCTTCGCTCACTCTTGCGGGACACTCGAATCCGATCTCGCGTCCGGATTGGTGGACCTTGTCTTGATATGTGTAAATAGCCGGCCCGTCTCCCGGGAACAATAATTCCACCGGCGGGAAAGCCTCCGATGGATTGTTCCCTATTAAGCCGACATTTATCTCGCGACCCTCGATATATCGCTCCGCAAGTACAGGCTGTTTGAAAGCCTCAAAAATCGTCCGTGCAGCTTCCCTTAATTCACTCTCATTATGGACTACTGTCACGCCAAAGGACACGGATTCATTTTTAGGTTTTACAACCATGGGAAACGATAGATCCGTCGGCAATTCATCTTCCCATGAGTTTAGTACAACGAACTCCGGCGTCGGCAGCTCGTGCTGACGAAAGATTATTTTGGCAACTACCTTGTCGAGGGCAAGGCCGTGTGCAAGGGGGCCTGAGCCCACATAGGGAATCCCGACCATCTCGAGAATGCTCGGAACATGTGCGTATCTCGCCTGGCCCTGAATCCCGTAAGAGACATTGAAAACCAGACCCGGGAGTTCTCCCTTCAGGACCTTAGGCATGAAATCCTCCAGCCGCTCGATTAGGTCCTTGTCCCCCTCAACCTCTTTGACCTGATGTTTTCCAGCCTTGAGTGCATCCGAAATGCGCTTTATTGTCTTGTGCCCGATTCGTTCCCGGTTCGGAACTCCGAAAAGGTTTATGACATTTTGAGAATCACGATTATAAACTACTGCTATTTTCATAATAATGCTGCATTATTCGACGCCATAGAAGACGCATAGAATATACCTTTCACACTGACCACAATAGACTCTTCCTCGGCAATACTGGGGTGTAGATTCCAATAATTCCGTAAAAAAAGTGCCTGAAAGCGGATATTAGCAGCACCTGCTTGCTGATTCGAACAAATTCCCGCTAATATCAGATACAAATGCTCATATATGGATTTTTTCATTGACAGCAAAGCAGTTAATTTGGTATAGATAATAGTGGTGAAGTTTGTATCCACGAAGTCGGGAATCTGAGGATTCTCGTTTTCGTATAGGAGTGATTTTTTACAATTTACCGAATAGAGGAGGATGTTTCTATGCCGGGGGTAAAGTTTGTTGTGACAATGGCTTTGTGTCCCGGAGTTTAGCTTTCACATTTGAGCTAAAAAAAATCATCCTATAAAAACAACGAGCATTTTGGTGTGTGGCCAAAGCATAATTGGTAATTATTGTAACTTATTTAAGGAGGACTATTATGTGTAGAAAATTAATTTGTCTGGTTTCTTTTGTTTTCGTGCTGGGCCTCGTTCTAACAAGTGTAGCCGGCGCTGCCGACCCCGACCTTATTGGTTGGTGGCCGTTGAATGAAGGTTCCGGGGATGTTGCTATTGATTTGTCCGCCTCAGGCAATGATGGGACCATCGCCAACATTGACGGTGGCGGCCTGGGCGATAACGGTTCGGCATGGGTGGACGACCCGGAGCGTGGCATAGTCCTGAGCTTCAATGGAATCGATGGTTCCGGCGCAGTTGTAGGCACTGACCTGATTCTTCCGGCTATGACCATGGACAACGATTTTACATGGGCATTCTGGTGTTTCCAGCACCCCGATCAAGCCACTGATAATGATACGATATTGGGCAATCGCTACGGTGGTACCACAGCCCCGCTTCAGTTCATAAAGTTCACGCCGACAAGGTTTGAGTTCTACAACGACGATGGTAGTTACACAGAGGGCATTAATTACGATCCAATCCCGCTCGGCGAATGGGTGCATCACATTATATCCAAGGATGGAGCCGACTTTACTTATTATCGCAATGGTGAAGAGGCGGGAACCAACACGATTTC
Organism: uncultured Pirellulales bacterium; assembly: GCA_964634515.1. Lineage (GTDB taxonomy): Bacteria > Planctomycetota > Phycisphaerae > Sedimentisphaerales > Anaerobacaceae > NIOZ-UU13. The sequence goes on from CAZWME010000001.1 coordinate 13,341, forward strand.
GAAAACCATCGATGAAAATCCCTTTGGATTTGGTGGCGACTTCACAAATAACAATGAGAAGTGGCAAGGCTATCTGAGCGACATACGCCTCTACACAAAAGCGCTATCGGCCACTGAGGTACTCGGTGTTATGCAAGGGGCAGGTGGGTTATGGCCTTATGCATCCGCGCCAACGCCGGCTGACGGCGCCCTTCATGCTGATACATGGGTAAATGTTTCATGGAGGCCGGGTGGCTATGCGGTCTCGCACGATGTGTATTTAGGTGACAATTTTGACGATGTGGACAGCGGTGCCGAGGGAACGTTCCTCGGCAACCAGACAGACACATTTATTGTTGCCGGCTTCCCTGGATTTACCTATCCGGATGGTCTTGTTCCCGGCACGACATACTATTGGCGGATTGACGAAGTCAATGAATCCGAACCGAACAGTCCCTGGAAAGGCGATGTCTGGAGCTTTAGTATTCCTCCCAAGACAGCATACTTTCCCGACCCGGCTGATGGCGCCGAGTCTGTAGGTGTCAATGTGCAACTTAGCTGGACGGCAGGTTTCGGTGCAAAATTGCACACCCCGTACTTCGGTGAGACTTTTGAAGAAGTGGACACTGCAGCAGGTGGCATGGCTCAAGGAACTACGACCTACGATCCCGGTCCGCTTAAAATGGCCAAAACTTACTACTGGCGAGTCGATGAGTTTGATATCATCAACACCTTCAAAGGCAATGTCTGGAGCTTTACTACCGAGGGCGCCGTTGGAAGTCCGAGTCCGGCTAATGGTGCTGTCGATATAACGCAAACACCCGTTCTAACCTGGACACCCGGATTTGGTGCTTCACATGAAGTCTATTTTGGCGCCGATGAAGCTTCTCTGGAATTAAAAGGCAGCGGCAACCTTGGCTCAGAGAGCTATGAGTCCGGACAACTTGAGTGGAATACTACTTACTACTGGCGTGTAGATGAGGCCAATAACGCCAACGCCGACAGCCCGTGGACAGGTCCACTCTGGAGCTTTACTACGGCCAACTTCCTTATCATAGACGATATGGAGAGCTACAACGACATTAATGAAGGTGAACCCGGAAGCAACAGGATTTATAACGCCTGGATAGACGGATACGACGACCCGACAAACGGTTCTCAGTCTGGTCATTTGGATGTTCCATTTTACGAAGAGACTATCGTTCACGGCGGCGATAAGTCGTTGCCGCTTTACTATGACAACCCCTTATCCGGCGGAAAATCCGAGGCAACTTTAACATTGACTGCAAATAACGACTGGACCGTTAATGGTGTAACTTCCCTGACAATTTGGTTCAGAGGCGCTTCTTCTAATACATCGAATACCGGCGAGACGATGTATGTCACTCTCAATGGCAGCGCCAAAGTCAATAATGATAATCCGGACGCGGCAACGATTAATAATTGGACACAGTGGAACATCAGCCTGACACGCTTTGCCGACCAGGGTGTCAACCTTGCAAATGTAAATTCGATTACTCTTGGCCTTAGCTCGGTTACAGGCGGTACAGGTATCATGTACTTCGATGATATTCGGCTGTATCCACCTGCAGAGTAAACAGTTATTTAGATGTTAAGTAAAAGTATGTAGTAGATGTATAAATTCGGGGCCTATACTAACTCGGTATAGGCCCCTTTTAGTTCGACATCTGTGAGGTTTCAATATTTACCTAACCTCTTATGGTTTTATATTGACGATGATTCTGCGATAACTGTAAAGGCTCGGCTTGCCATTATCTTTTACCTCCAAAAGGATATGGACAGCACACGGCGTCTTGACTTTTGGCGCAGTAAAATGAGCATGCTGAGACGAGCCATTTTTGATATCGATTGAACCGTTATAATTTCCCGCTTCTTTATACACAAACCATCGACAGGAAAATTTGTCACCATCGGGATCATAGCTGCCATCGGCGCTGAGATTGACTGTCTCTTCGGCTTTTACAGTCAGATGTACTACAGCCTTGCTCTTGTCATTGTCAAAAGCAACTATGGGGTTGTGATTAGCTTTCTCATACGTCTTGGCCACACACCAGTCCATCCGGGCCGCGAAATCGTGCTGGTAAGCCTCGCGCCAGCGCCAGATAGTTGCCTGGGCCGAGGTATATTGTAAACCGTTTTCAGCAATTACCGTGTCCTGGCAGCCTTCGGCATTGGTCCAGATAGGACGGGTCTCGGCGTATGTTTGATTAAGGACGTAGCGTCCACCCCATCCTCCGTAGGACGGACTGACGCGGCTGCCAAGCCCGTTGCTGATTAGATTAAGGAACGATGGTGTGTCACCTTCCATGATGTATTCCAGTTTGGGATATAGTGCTCCGAGCGGACCGTGGTCTTTAATAATGTTTTTTTCAAGCCACGGATTATCGACCAGTTCAAACTTATGCATTGGCCCGTTTTGGTATCGGCGGTCTCCGGAAATACCAGTCCATGTTGCTTTGTAGTATTCGTGATAGTCCACACTGCTGGGAGTCACGATGTAAAAAAGCTTCGGGAACGTCAGCCGCATCCAGCGTCCGGAGTTGTCCTGATCGGAGATAGTATAGACCCGCAGCTTGGAAACGAAAGCGTCCAGCTCTTCCTTGCTGCGGTTATACTTCACATCCCAAAGCGCCTGTGCCAAACAGTTAGCTCCGCCCCAGACGCTGATCCAGACGGGGCGGTCATCCGGTCTATCGACAACCTCGATAATATGCCGGGAACCTTGTGAACTTTTACCCGGGCCAACTCCCTTCATACCAAACTCGGGCCGACCTTCTTTCGTGATATTGAGCAAGTGTTCCATCGTCGGATAACCGGATGCGTGTTTTAAAAGATTGCTGCGAACCTGACCAAATGCTTCGATGCGTTCACGAATATTTTCCGGCCGGACCTTGTCCCTCAACCATACCGATGTGGTCGCAATCAGACCTTCGACATCGAATTCGTTGGAATATACCAAAAAACGAACCATGGATTCCTCGTCATCCGGTTCGTTGGTAATGTCCGTCAGAACAATAACGCGGGGCCTGTCAGGCTTTTCAAACACTGCCTTCTGTCCGGCAAAGCTTGTTTGAGAAGCTATAAGAACAGATAGCAGTGCGAATAAACTCTTTCTAAAAATGCAATTGATATATTTCATCACCACAGTTCTTCTCCTTCGTATTATGTCACTTACAAAAATTGCGATATTACAATCTTAAATCCGCTACAACTGTCTTTTTACGGCCTCGGCATGGATCAGCTCGAACACGGCCTTGATGAATTCACTCTCAAGGCCGAGCTGCTTGGCTTTAGCCATGTGGTCCTTCAAAAGCTGCTCCCATCTGTTAATCTGAAGAACGGGGATATTGTGCTCCTGTTTGAGTTTACCTATTTCATCAACCCACTTCATCCTTCCCGCAAGGTCCTGTATGATTTGTGAGTCTGAATGGCTGATCTCTGTACGCAGGCGGGCTATCTTTCTTTTTACCTGTTCATCTGTTATAGCCGTATTTCGAGCCCGAAGCTTTTTGAGCAGCTTCATCAACGCGTTGGGTGTAATTTGCTGTTTTGAATCACTCAGCGCCCGGTCCGGGTCGTTGTGAGTTTCTATCATAAGACCTTTGATGCCTAAATCCAATGCAGTCTGAGAGATAGGTTCTATGAATTTGCGCCGGCCCCCTATATGGCTCGGATCACAAATAAGTGGCAGGTTCGGCAGCAGCCTTTTCAGTTCGATAGGAATCTGCCAGTTTGGATTGTTGCGGTATGCCATACGAACGTAAGTTGAGAAACCTCTGTGTATGGCCGCAAGCTTTTTTATCCCTGCGTTATACAGCCTTTCGATGGCACCCAGCCAAAGACCTAATTCGGCATTGATAGGATTCTTCACGAGTATCGGCACATCGACTCCTTTGAGAGAGTTGGCTATCTCCTGTACAAGGAACGGATTCACCGTCGTTCTTGCTCCAATCCAGAGAATATCAACGTCATTCTCCAGACACAGTTCAACGTGCTGTGTATTCGCCACCTCGGTTGTAGTAAGAAGGGAGGTCTCAGCCTTGACCATCTTGAGCCATTCCAGGCCGACTTCGCCGACCCCTTCAAAAGTGTTGGGCCGCGTACGTGGTTTCCAGATTCCCGCACGAAAAACCTTGACATGGGGAGATTTTACTAATTTACGGGCTATCATCTTTACTTGCTTTTCAGACTCCGCACTGCAGGGTCCCGCAATCAACCAGGGAATCCTCTTAAATTTCAACCAGGTTGAGATATCTGATATATTATGATTCAGCTTTTTCAGGTTCTCAGTCATTGACAGTTAAAACCTCAATACTTACTTGATATTCTCGGCTTCTAAAGCTTAATACTTTAGAGGTTCCCTTTTATACATAAAGTAACAATTCAAAAGGTTCTATCCCTGAATCGCAAATTTTAACCTGCCAGGCATGAAATATCAAGAATCCCCGAAGGCATATCGGTAAAGAAGATATCCCTCTAACGGCGGCGGATTTTTAATATGCAGAGCTTCCGTGGCAGCAGCTCGAAAAAGACCCGCGCCCTGCCCCCTTTGACTTCAAATTTATCTGTTACCAAAGGCTTTTGTTCTTCACCATTTTTAATTGTTAAGGTAAGAATATATTCACCGCCCTTGAGTAAGTAAAATTCCGCCGACATCGGGCGTTTTTCCCTGCCAAAGTGGAACAGCTCCGCTTCAAATTGTTCGGTTCCCGATTCTCTCACTAACGCTGCGATATTACGCGCCTCTGTCAGCCAGCGGACAGCGTTCAGAGGAAAGTACCCGGCACCGCCCGGATCGCCGGTTACCGTTGAATAAAGAAGCGAGGGATCCGGGGTGTGAAATGTTACAGCAGGTTCGGCTAATGTATCGTTACCTGTAAAAAGTGTCGGGAACCGCAGGACTCGGTCGGTATAGCGGACTTCGCTGGTGTATCCTTCAAAATTCACCCGCAGGGCTTCAGCGTTGTTGCCGAGCGCAGAAACTAATGACCGGAACTCACCATCCATCCTAAAACGAATATACGGTAAACTCTCCCTGCCTATAAGCTCATCGAACTCGGTATTGCCTGTCAGGAACCTGTATTTGGCGATCACACTCGACAGGCCGCCAAGTCTCGATGCGCACCATGCTTCGGTGCCGGGAGACGGTTCCTTTTTCGGCGGTGAGCTTAGATACTTCAGGCGGGCATTTGCCACCGAACGGATTGGTTCGAGGTACTTGGCCTTACCTGTGATGTAATGAGTTAGTAAAAGTGTGTGGGTCATCTGGCTCATTGCGCTTGGGTAAAGATAAAGTGTATATTCGCCATGATTCCTGGGGTCCCACCAGTCAGGCGACAGGCCGCCGACCCTTCCGTCGGGCCAGTGGATTGCCGTAGGAATAATACCGGCAGGCTTTCCGCGTTCTGCTCGCGCCGCCGCATCGACCCATGTATCCATCCAGGCCGAAAAGAGCCTCGTCAAATCCGCATCAGCGGTCCGCTGCCAATAAAGCAAAGTTGGCTGAACTACCCTCGGATGATATACAGTGTCACAGGCTCGCGCTGGATTCGTGTCGATTTTGTTTGCCGTGAAATACGTGCTTTTGAACTGCAGGAAACCGCGTTCGTTTCGAGATGCCCAAAGCTCCTCCATTAGCTCAGCCATTCGAAGCGCACGCCTGCGCCAGAGGTCATTGTCCGGATCGATGTGCATCATCGGTGTTATAACATCGGCAGAGTCCTCGGCGGTATGTTCGACGTCCGACATTCTGGTTGTATAGCCGAGCTTCATGTGCTGCTGGTCCATTAGTGCCGTGGAAAACCTCGCTTGTGCACGCGAAATCTTCGGGCTGTCAAATCCAATCAATACCGGCACCCACCAACGCCACATTTCACAGTCGTCCCCCCATCCGCCGCCGTATTCACCGTTTTCCTGCATGCGGTTGTCAATCCACCACTCAATGATATCAGCCAAACGTTCCAGACCCTCTCGCTGGTAAACGGCCCATTGAGGCGCGCCCGAGACGGCCTGATATTCCTTATATGGGCCGGTGGGCTGACCGAGATACATCCGGACAATCTTGTTTTCGGGAAATGCCCGGGCCGCTTTCTCAAAAAATCCCCGCGCTATACCAAAAAATTCTCGCCGTCTTTGTGGAATACTCCAGACCCCGCCGGACTCCATCGTGTACCAGATAACCATCCTGCCGCGATACAGCCAGGTCAATGGATAAAGCACAGAACTCTCGGGAATCTGGAAGTCAAAGTCCCTATTGCGGCTTACCTGCCGACCGAAATAGTCCAGTCGTTTTTCGCCTAACCAACGTTCGATCTGTGTGATGAGTTTGGTTAGGTCGTTCCTTAAAGAATTATCCAAATTCCCTCGTTCCCTGAGTTGTCTTAAATAGTCCAGACGGACCTCATCGCTAGCGGCATTACCTGCCCGTTGAATAACAGCCGCAATGGAATCGTCCCCGGCTTGAGCTTGCGTTGCACAAAGCACAACGGTCAATCCTGTCACCAACCACAAAAACACCAGTTGCCGTCTTTTACTTTGAAACCGCTCCATTATTCTTGACTCCTCCGAAATCTTCATTATCGTTTTCATTTGCGTATATTTTGTTGATTAGAGTAAAAGCGATGAGATTGCAGAATACGCCGATGACCAGACCGTCTATTCCCATCGGCGATTCCAATAAACCATTCCATATCAGCACGCCCGTTGCTCCGGCTATAATACCGCTGAAAAATCCCGCCTTGGTAACCCGGGCACCCAGGAACACAGCCGCTAATGGAACGAGGATGACAGGCGCCCAGAAACGATAAGCATAAATAAGAATATCGAGAATACTGCTGATTTTGATGGCGAATATAACAGCGAGAACACCCACAAAGCAGTTTGTAAGTTTAGCTAAGAGCAGTTCCTGCCGCTCGGGCAGGGGATTTTTCCGAAGAGGTTTCACAATATCGTTGATACAGCCGGTGGCCGCTCCATTGAGAAAAGAGTCCGCTGAGGACATCACTATCGAAATCACCCCGGCTATGACAACGCCCCGCACTCCCACGGGCAGCACCGTACGAATAACATAGGGCATTGCCAGATTGGGGTCCAGTTTCGGGTCCATCGCCAGGGCGACCAGTCCGATAGCGCCCGTAATCACAAAAAACGGAATCGAGAAAATACCGCTAAGCATAGTGCCGCGGGCTGTGTGCGCAGCATCCTTGCCGATAAGCAAACGCTGAACGTAAGGAGGCACAAGCGTCTCACCCAACAAAAAAGTAAGGAACAGTGACAGAAAGGCTCCGATTGTCATAGTATTGGACGGGACTGAAAAGTGACCTGCCGGTACAGCCTCTCTGATAGCTGAAAAACCCCCAAGCTTTACAATGCCGAATATAAGAGCTGCCGGAAGTCCAACGGCAAGGACGCAGAACTGGATGATGTCTGTCAGCACTACAGCCCGCATCCCGCCTATCGTTGAATATGCTATTACAATTCCGCAGCCAATCAGGATGCCCCAGATCTGTTCGATGCCGACAAACTCCTTGCAGATGAGTCCCATTGCCCCCACCTGTGCACCCACAATCCCTGCGCAAAGGAAGATAGAAAAAAAACCAGTTATGATTTTTGCCGGCTTGCCGTATCCCAGCTCCATAATGTCACCCACAGAGATAACGTTGGGAAAATTGTCCATCTTTGGCGCAATAAACCTGGCAACAAGAATCTCTTTAAGACTGAATCCCCAAAGCACTACGATATTTGCAATACCAAAGCGAAAAACCTTCTCTGCGTTACCTATAGAAAATCCACCTCCTATGAAAGATGCGGAAAGGGTCGCGAAAATCACAAACGACGTATAAGACCGGTGAGAGACCGAGAACTCCTGAAGACTCTTCATACCCTTTCCACTCCACAATCCCACCAAAAGGATTGCGAATAAGTAGAAGATAATAATTACATAGTCCAGATAATTCAGCATAATATTCAGGACCCCGTGCAGGTCTTTTTCATAAGCTAAAGTCGGTTGTTTAAAGCTCTCATGTTGCTCTTTCAGTGAAAAAGGTAACAGGTGGGAATTCGCCTATCGTCTTAAGGCCTACTGTATTAATCATTTGTATCTGTCCTTTTGTGATTTGAAATCAAGTTATTCATAATTTGTAAGTTTTTAGAGACCGGACCCCGTGTCTCCCGGCGCGTGTCGGGGCCGCGGATAAGATTACTCGAAAATCCTGTTTAATTTTCTCCGTTGCCTGCCTTCCCAGTTTCGCCCATGATAAACATAGCTGATTATCAGCGGCAGGACGGAGGTGGCTTCTGCATAAACCATCTGTTCGTCAAGAGTACTAACTTTCCCCCATGAGTGGGCCTCTTTAAGTGTTGAGCTTGAGCAGGCGCCATCTCTAACATCAGCAACAGTAATCTGTACGGCGTATTTATGCATACTCGATTCTTCTCCCAGAATTTCCGCACAAACAACCGTGTCCTGAGCAAAGTTCTTCGGAACACCGCCTCCGATCATAAACAGTCCCGATACCTGAGATTTTATTTTTATTTCTGTCAGCTCTCTGAAGTCTTTAACAGAGTCGATGGAAATATGGTTATCTTCATTTTCGACCTGATGTTTTACCAGGCCAAACCCGGCACTTGAATCCGAAAATGCCGGGCAGAATATCGGCACATCATTTTCATAAGCGGCCTGAACCAGAGAGTCGGATTTTTTTGCATTGTTGTTAACAAGATACTTACCCATCTCACGGATAAATTCTCTTGATGAATAAGCTCCCGGAGAAAGTGAATCGGCTATTGCTTTTATAGTATTATCACAGACCTGAAGCTGTTCTTCGTCAATAAGCGTGTCATAGATCCTGTCGATATATAGTTTTCTGAGTATCTTATCGTCCGAATATGGATTTCCCTGATAGTGCTTAAAACCAAGGGCTTCAAAGAAATCCATATCAACTATTGTTGCTCCGGTTGCGACAATAACATCAACCATATTATGCTTTACCATATCGACATAAATCTGCATACATCCTGCCGCACTGGTACTCCCGGCTATGCATAACATAATTGTGCATTCTGCGTCATTTATCATCTTGACGAGAATATCAGCCGCTCCCGCGGTATCTCTTGCCGTAAAGGACATATTTTTCATCGCTTCGATTATTTGAGTAGAATCGAAAGATTTTATATCTATATGTTTTACAGGGTCTTTAAGAAAATCGCTCTTTTCCATTTTTATCCTCTGAACTTATAGCTCAGCAATTTATAGATGAGCTTTGCCGCCATAAAATCCGGGGCCGTAGTTCTGCTGTTCGGGCATAATTCCACAACGTCAAAACCGACGAGGTTTTTCTTTTCGCAAACGCTTTTCAGCAATTCCAAAACATCATACCACAACAATCCCCCCGGTTCGGGCGTTCCCGTCGAAGGCATTATAGACGGGTCAAAAACATCCAGGTCGATTGTAATGTAAACGTTTTCAGTAAGTTTTGTGATGACCTTTTTAATCCAGTCCGTTTTGTTGTAGATGTCCTTTGCAAAAAAAACTCCGGCTTTGTCCATAGAGCCTTTTTCGGAAGAATCCATACTCCTGATGCCCACCTGTACAATGGGACAAAGCTCTTTCGTTCTGGCCATAACACAGGCATGGTTATATTTTGACCCGTTATATTCTTCTCTTAAATCCGCGTGGGCGTCCAGTTGTAAAACAGTAAGGTTCTTAAAGTGTTCTGCGTGCGCCTGGATAGAGCCGATACTGACAGAGTGTTCTCCGCCGATAACCACAACGAATTTGTTGTTTTCGAGATAGTACCGCGCGGTTCCGTTAACAGCATCAATCATCTCGGTGGTGGTGATATCTCCGCCTGTTGTCTCTTCTGTAAATATGCCTTTCTTATAAACCTCTGAATCGGTCTCTATATCATATAACTCCATGTTTGCAGATGCTTCGATCATTGCTGCCGGCCCTTTGTCGGCGCCTTTCACCCAGGTGCTCGTTCCATCGTAGGTCACAGGAATAATAACTATTTCTGCATTTTCCGGTTCGGAATATTCCTGGGGCAGATATCCAAAGTTAATTCTTTCTTTCATAGTAGATAAATCCCGTTAAAAAATTCCGGGAGCCTCTAAAAATTGCTTTTGTCACGAGAACGTGCGAAATTTTCCCCGGTTTTGGCAAAAGGTCAAAATCGCCGCAGGCATAGCTAAAACTGTGTCGAGGACGAATTTTGGCCTGACAACGCCGCCTTCAGGAGATTGCAGCCGTTCACAGTAAAAATGAATTTGTAGAGGTTTCATTTAATCAAACAAAAACATTGCCATTGCTACGGTTGTTGTCCAGAGAGATTTCTGTCCTTTTGCAGTTTGGGTTATGTTGGTAGTTCTAATAAATAGGCCGCTGGATTTATATGCCTGCTCTTTTTCCGACCAGGCCGTGTTCGGATCCAGTTCCATCCCCAACGTTGTGCCCAACATGCCGGCCGCCAGGTCTTCGGCCATGTCCTCCGCCTGTTGGCGGTTCATACCGTGACCGTGCACCTCGCTGAGATATCCCCATTTTTTGCTGTCTTTGGGAACGGCAACCCCTATTGAGGAAGCCACCAATCGCCCATGCTCATCCGTATCGGCTCTGGCCATAACGCAGAAGCCTATTTCTCCAGGAACCAGAGAATTGATACCCTTTTCCCGGCTGATCATTTTGCATTTCGGTGGTAATATCGATGAGACCTGAACCAGGTTCTGTTGGGCCACACCTGCCACACGCAGCGCCTCTTCGAAAGATTTAAGTCGATATTTGTGCCGCCCGACTCCTTTGGTCAAAAAGACTTTGCTTGGAAGTAGATTAATCATTTAACGCTCCTGGATTTATAGTTCATTTATTCAGTCAATTATTTATATCTGATATAAGATTTCAAAGAGATAAATAGAAATTATAATATTTTTTACAAAATTTACACCATAGGGAATGCAATTCTAAAAATTATTTTATCAACAAGTTATGGATAGTGAGATTAATATCGAGAAAATAGGGCCAACAAAGACCGAAATGATTTGTCAAATATACCTACTCACATGGCTGAAATCGAAACAGCTTCTAAGCATGTCGCCAGCCTTGTTCCAGCCAGGCATACTCCTTCTCCACGATATCAGCGGCTGCTATTTTCTTGATTCTTTGGCGTCGGCCCGGAGAGAGCTTTGTCCACGAGGCGCTTAGGTTTTCCCGGACCTGCTCTATAGTGTGAACTCCGCATGTACAGATATCAACCAGCTTGTTCTCCAGAACGAAGGCAATCAAGTCGCGAGGCAGGCCGGCGTCGGCGCCTTTGAGATCGCGCCCTTTCAAAAGAGCGCCGCGGACGAAGGGCTTGATGGTAATCACACCTAAACCCTTTTTCTTCGCGGCCGGCAGCACCTTTTCAGCAGCGCGGTGTCGTACATTGTAGGGTATAGAACAAATGTCAAAATAGTCGCCATACTTATCGAACGCCTCCAGGAACAGTTCGGGTGTGAAGTGGCAGCCGAATCCGGTAAAGCGAATCTTCCCTTGTTGTTTTAGTTTGTCAAGAGCTTCAATCGAGTAGGACATGTCCCAATAGCCGCTCTGAGGTGTGTCGTTCTCGGTATTGCACAGAAGACAAAGGTCAATATAGTCGGTTTGCCAAAGCTTCAGTCTGTCTTCTGTCCACTTGTATATCTCCTGCATGTCGCCTTTGACGCCTTTCATTTTGTGAGATACACGTATCGAAACAATGAACCGGTCACGTGCTTTGAGTCTTTTGAGCGCCTCGCCGGGGACACCGGATTCTTCCAGCGCTGTGCAGGAATCGAGAAAATTCACTCCCATGTCCATACTCGCGCCAATCATTCGGACTGCCTCATCGACAGTAGGCCTGCGATATCCTCCCTGTCCGTCCGGGACCTGTTTGTACGCCCAACTGTGTCCTCCAATTCCGATTTCGGAAACGCGCAGGCCGGTTTTACCCAGCACGCGATATTTTACTTTGCGTCCGGCTGTTGTCTGTTCCGTCGCCGAGTAAACATTGTCAAGCAGTGGTGCCCCCATACCTGCCGCTGCCGCGCCAAATCCGAATTGTTTCAGAAATTCCCTGCGCGTCGAGCTGATTTCACTTTTCTGTTTAGAAATGTGTTTTGCCATTTTATATGTCCTCTCAAAATTATGACAATATTGTACTCTATTTCCATCTAATCCGAAAGAAAAAGCAACAAAAGAGCGTCTTTGTATGTTATATTTATCGGCAGAACAAATTTCGGAAACTTTAAATATAGCTGTAGCGGTTAAAAGAAAATTCTACGAGAAAGGACACAGGATGATGAAAAATGACAGACTTTTAATGAGCAGGAAATTTTCAGTTTCTTTTTTATACCTGATACTTACAGTTGGCAGCGTAGGTTACACAAAAACTGTTTTCAGGGCTATCGAGATATTTCCTCTCGTTAACCAGCACGTACACGGCTCGACGGTAGTTGAGCTGCCGAATGGGGATATTCTCGCGGCTTGGTTCCAGGGCTCCGGTGAACGATGGGCGGATGACGTAGCAATCATGGGGGCGCGCCTAAAAGCCGGCAACCAAAACTGGAGCGAGCCTTTCGTGATGGCGGATGTCCCCGAATTCCCGGATATTAATCCGATTCTTTTTCTCGATTCTCGCGGCCGGCTTTGGCTGATGTGGTACACCGTCATAGCAAATCAGTGGGAGACTTCCCTGCCAAAAGACCGAATCAGTGAAGACTATACCAGGCAGGATGGCCCGCCAAAATGGTCATGGCAGGAGGTTCTGCATGTCAAACCCGGGGATTCTT
>CAZWME010000002.1:0-25849 GCA_964634515.1 uncultured Pirellulales bacterium
CTCCCCGCCGGATGGATGGGAGTCGTTACGAACCGGCTAAAATTTTAACGCATTTTGAGTCCGAATACGGCGCGGCACCTAAGGTGGAAATACCTGAAGGACAGGTAGTGACATTCATTGATCCTGAATACAGCTCCGGCCGATGGATTGGTTTTAAGGGCATTGTTAAAAGTAACCCGTTTTTGGCTATATGCCGTTCCCAGCAGGACGTGGAAATTCAGGGTGATTGGAAGAAATTGAAAAAGGAAGTCCGGGATTCGCACTGGATGATGTCTTACGGCGATTATCTCAAAGAACTTGGGTATGCCTGCCGGAAAATGGGCATCAGATGGGAAAATATTTCGCAAACATGATAATAAGGAGGCAGGACCGTGAATAGGCAAAAGAAACAAGTCTGCGCATTTTTGGTATTTTTTTGTACAATTCTCATTACTTCATCCTCGGTGAAAGCCCAGTCGTTTAGTGCAAAGCGGCTGGCTGAAAAGGTTCTAAACGACTGTGATGTTAAAGGCGGGCTGATAGTTCATATAGGCTGCGGCGACGGCAAACTAACCGCGGCACTGCGTGCTAATGAGAGTTATCTTGTACATGGTTTGGACAGCAGTGAGAAGAATATAGAACAGGCCCGAAAGTACATTCAGTCACGGGGGATTTACGGAGCTGTTTCGGTTGACAAATTACATGGCAAACGCCTGCCTTACGTTGATAACCTTGTGAACCTGGTAGTATCTGAAAACCTCGGTGATATTCCTCAGAGCGAAGTGATACGGATTTTGTGTCCGAACGGTGTTGCGTATATCAGGCAAGGCAGACAGTGGAAAAAACTTATCAAGCAGCGGCCGGAAGATATAGACGAGTGGACGCATTATCTGCATGATGCTTCGAACAATGCGGTCGCCAAAGATACACAAGTGGGTTCGCCTCGTCGGCTGAAGTGGGTCTGTGGCCCGCTGTGGTCACGAAGCCACGAGTTCAGTTCGAGTTTGTGCGCAATGGTCTCATCTAAGGAACGGGTCTTCTATGTTTTTGATGAGGGATTGACCGGAGTTACGACGCCGTCGGTTCCGGAAAGATGGACGTTGATAGCGAGAGATGCTTTCAACGGGCTGCTGCTCTGGAAACGGACACTGCCGCAGTGGGGCACTGTCGCGTGGAAGAACAAAGCGCTCAGGAGTGTCCCTTTGACAATTCCCCGGTGTCTTGTCGCCGAAGGTCAGCGCGTGTTTATAACACTCGAATATAAGGCCGGCGTTTCGGTTCTCGATGCGGCGACAGGCGAGATACTGACGACCTATAAAGACACGGAAGGGACAGAGGAGATCCGCTGCATTGGAGGTATTCTGGTACTTCGCAAAGGCAAAAGCGCAATCATGGCAATCGATACCGGAACCGGCAGGAAACTCTGGGAAGCGACCGGACAAATCCGGCCGTTTTCATTGGCTGTCAGAGATGGAAAAGTCTTTTACCAGGCTGGTCAATGGCTGTTATGCCTGCGGGTGACAGACGGTAAGGAACTCTGGCGGGCACCGAGCAAATCTCCCGTATCACTTCTGGTGGCTCACGATGCCTGCATAATACTGTTGAAAAAGACGGAGCTTGAGGCAGTGTCCGTGGATACGGGTAAGAGCATCTGGACTATGAAAACAGGCATACGGCGCAACGAGCTTTTCATCGCAGACAATCAGCTTTGGCATTGGCAAGGCAATGGCATTGTTGGGCGGGATTTGCTTGCGGGCAAGGTGACGACCCGGCTTAATACCGATGATGTATTTACTGCCGGTCATCACCTGCGCTGTTACCAGGGCAAGGCCACGGAGAACTTCCTGATAACGCCCAACCGCGGCGTAGAGTTCGTCAGTATAACCGGTGGCGTCAATACGCAGAACGACTGGCTTCGGGGTCCCTGCAGATATGGTATTGTGCCGTGTAATGGTTTGCTCTACGCACCCCCGAATCCGTGTTTTTGCTATCCCGGCGTTAAGCTGACCGGCTTTAATGCTCTGACTGCCGAAAGCGAAGTTGTCAGGGAGATGTCACCGTCTCGGCGGCTCGAACGTGGCAGTGCCTACAAGCATGCAAAAGAATTGGCTCGGTCCGGGCGGGATATCGCCGATGACTGGCCAACCTATCGTCATGACGGACGCCGCACCGGCGCCGCTGTTTGCGATGTTCCGGAGCAGATTTCGAAGCAATGGCAGGTGCGCTTGAAGGGGAAACTGACTCCGCCGGTGGTCTCCGATAACAGGGTGTACGTAGCCGCCAAAGATGAACACACACTTTATGTGTTTGACGTCAGGGACGGTGACAGGCTTTGGCGTTTTACGGCTGGCGGGCGAATTGATTCTCCACCGAGCGTGTATGGCGGACTGGTCCTGTTCGGTTGTGCCGACGGGTGTGTTTATTGTCTGCGGGCCTCGGACGGGGAATTGGTCTGGCGATTTATCGCGGCACCTTCGGAGAGGCGTATCGTTGCTTTCGGTCAATTGGAATCTCCCTGGCGCGTTCATGGAAGCGTTTTGATGAAAGATGGTATCGCCTATTGTACTGCGGGGCGTTCAACGTATATTGACGGTGGCATCCGTGTGTTTGGACTCGAACCGACGACGGGCAAAGTGTTGCACGAAACCTGCCTGGATACGTGGGCGAGGACACGAGAAGATGCCGAGAACAAGCCTTTCATCCCGGGGTACCACATGGAAGGAGCAAACTCGGACATCCTTGTAAGCGAAGGCGATTTCATCTACTTAGGTCAGTATAAACTCGACAGGTCTCTGAAAGAGCAGGAGACTCCTTATGTTTTGGCTGATCCCAAAAAGAAAACAAACGCTATGGGTCTGACCGAGCTTATGAACAAACCTTTTGTCCAGAGCATGGGAACAATGGACAAGGATGAGAAAGTGCAGAGGGACTGGCAGTTAAGAGTCTGGCCGCAAATGGCGCAACAACTCAAGGACAAATACGGAGGAAGCAATCTTGGTGACAGAAAGATGGGAAGGCATGTTTTGTCCACCAGCGGGTTCCTCGATGACTCATGGTTTAACCGCACGTTCTGGATGTACTCGGATACCTGGCCCGGCTTCTACATTGCCCATCGAGCTTCCAAAACAGGCCAGTTGCTGGTGGTTGGTCACGAAAAAACATACGCCGTACAGGCATATCCGTCGAGAAATTTGCAAAGCCCGTTGTTTACACCTGCCGCGGAGGGGTATCTGCTTTTCGCCGATGATAACGACAACGAACCGGTTATTCCCGATTATACTCGCGGTGTTCCGAAAGGAATCGGATTTACTCGCGGGCAGCCGCCTGTATGGCACAATTGGGTGCCGGTGCGCATCCGTGCGATGGTACTTGCCGGAAAGACCCTGTTTGTAACAGGGCCGCCGGATGTTATCGACCCGGACGATCCTATGGCGGCATTCGAGGGTGGCAAAGGAGGGCTTCTGTGGGCGGTCTCTACTGCTGATGGTAAGAAACTCTGCGAGTATAAACTCGAATCTCCGCCGGTTTTTGACGGAATGATAGCGGCAAGCGAACGGCTTTACATCTCAACTCGGGACGGTCGATTGTTATGCATGGGTAAGAGAAAATAAATGAAAGAGGGCTTTATAATGACTGCACGAACAAAAACGAATTGGATTGTTATAAAGGTTGTTCTGTTATTTATTTTTTTGATAGTGGACAACACAACATATGCCGGTTTGTCAAGCTCATCGCAACAGAGGCAAGCGAAGAAAATTCTGGATGCGACGGGTGTTAAAGGCGGCCTGATAGTTCATATAGGCTGCGGCGACGGGCGCTTGACGGCAGCGCTGCGCGCTAACGAGAGTTATTTAGTGCAGGGTCTGGATACAGAGCCACGGAATTTGGAAAAGGCCCGCGAATATATCCACTCGCTTAATCTTTACGGGAAGGTGTCGGTTGACCGGTTGAAAGGAAGGAGGCTTCCTTATATCGATAACCTTGTGAACCTTGTTGTATCGGAAAATCCTGGAGATGTCCCCGAGAGCGAAGTCATGCGAATCCTGTGTCCGGATGGGGTTGCGTATATAAAGAAAGGAAGTAGGTGGATAAAGAAAATCAAGCCGCGTCCGAAAGAATTAGACGACTGGACACATTATCTGCACGATGCATCGAATAACGCCGTCTCACACGATACTGTCGTAGCTCCGCCGAGCCGCATGCAATGGATAGGGAGTCCGAGATACGCGCGTCACCACGACCGAATGTCGAGTGTCAGTGCGGCTGTTACGACCGGCGGGCGTGTTTTCTATATCTTAGATGAGGCGCCGCGTGCATCAATCTTAGTTCCGCCGGAGTGGTCGCTGATAGCGAGGGACGCCTTCAATGGTACTATACTCTGGAAGCGGCGAATAGATACCTGGTTCACTCATCTCTGGCCGCTCAAGAGCGGTCCGGCACAGTTGCCCCGCCGACTCGTAGCCGCCGGTGAGCGGGTGTATGCTACGCTCGGTATCGACTCGCCGGTTACGGCCCTTGATGCAGCGACAGGCAAGACCATCCAAACATACAGAGGTACCGCAGGGGCCGAGGAGATAATACTCTCAGAAGGTGTTCTGTTTCTGCTGGTTAATAAGCAGCCCGAAAAACCTGAATATTCCAATTTAAAGAAGATTACCCAGGCATCCAGAGGAAAGTTCTGGAACGAGGAGCCCAGGGAAATTATGGCCGTTAGCGCAGGCAGCGGAGATGTCCTGTGGACTGCCGAGCATCGTGTCCTGCCCGTGACATTAGCGGCTGACGGTCGTGGCGTGTTTTTCCATGACAGCCGGAGCGTTGTTTGCCTCGACCGAAAGACCGCAGACGAACTTTGGCGTTCCAAACCGCTCGGCTGGGCAGGGGAAATCCGTTCGTTCTATGCTCCGATACTCGTGGTGTATAAAAGTGTGGTCCTCTTCTCGGGTGGAGAGACAGCAGGCTTGCAGACGGGCTCATGGTACACGTCGGGCAAGGATACTATGACGGCGTTATCGACACAAAACGGAGAAGTCCTCTGGAGCGCCTATCATCCTCCCTCCGGCTACAGGTCACCCGAAGACCTGCTCGTTGCGAACGGCCTGGTATGGACGGGAGAGACAACCAGTGGAAGGGCTGTGGGCGTTTTCACAGGCCGAGACCCGTTTACAGGGGTGGTTAAAAGCGAGTTTCCACCCGACGTCGAGACTTACTGGTTTCATCACCGCTGCTATCGGGGCAAGGCCACAGACAACTACCTGCTGATGTCACGGGCAGGGACCGAGTTCATAGACGTACGCAACGAAAAGTGGATTCCGCATCACTGGGTCCGGGGCGCGTGCCTGTATGGCATCATGCCCGCCAACGGGATGTTATATAATCCCCCTCATCCCTGCGCGTGCTACCTTGAGTCCAAGCTGTACGGTTTCAACGCGGTGGCGCCTGCCCTGGCTGGGCCGCGCGTCCCTAAGCGTGCTGAAAACGCACCTCGTCTTGAAAAGGGCCCGGCGTTTAGCAGAAATATTTCCTCTCGGGCGAGTGAAGGCCAGTGGCCTACTTACCGCCATGATGCGGCTCGCAGCGGCAGTACAAACACAGACGTTCCGGCTGTGCTGAAACGGGCATGGCGAGCCGACATAGGCGGAAAGCTGACCAGCCCCATAGTTGCGGGTGGCAAGGTCTTCATCGCTTCGGTGGATGCTCATACGATTTATGCAATAGATGCCGATTCGGGCAGGCGGCTCTGGCACTATACCACCGGCGGACGAGTCGATTCGCCGCCGACTATTTACCAGGGACGAGTGCTGTTCGGCTCGGCGGATGGGTATGTATATTGTCTTTCCGCTAAAGACGGCGCCCTTGTCTGGCGGTTCCGCGCAGCGCCGATGGACCAGCGTCTGATGTCG
Organism: uncultured Pirellulales bacterium; assembly: GCA_964634515.1. Lineage (GTDB taxonomy): Bacteria > Planctomycetota > Phycisphaerae > Sedimentisphaerales > Anaerobacaceae > NIOZ-UU13. Next base: position 5,880 of record CAZWME010000002.1, read on the forward strand.
TTCGAACAGGTGGAGTCTGTCTGGCCGGCCTACGGCAGTGTGCTTATCCAGAATGGCGTTTTGTATTGTCTGGCGGGCAGGTCGATGTTTTTGGATGGCGGACTGCACTTCTGGAGACTTGACCCGAAGACGGGTAAGGCGCTGTCACATAACGTGCTCAACGACCGCGAGCAGGAAACGGGCAAAGACATCCAGTCGTACGTGAGCTGGCTGAACATGCCCGTTGCCATGCCGGACATACTTTCGAGCGATGGAAGGCTGGTCTATATGAGGTCGCAGCCTTTCAATCTGGACGGGACGCGCCTGCCGCTGGAAGCGATGCCGGCCGCATCGGATGCCGACAAAGGAGCGCCGCCCGCCACACAAGACGGTAGCCAGGCACATCTTTTCAGTCCGACCGGATTTCTCGATGACAGCGGCTGGCACCGCACTTACTGGATGTATGGCAGTAAGTTCGTGAGCGGCTGGTGCGGCTATTATCTGGCCGGCAGGGCTGCTCCGGCAGGGCGGATTCTTGTATTCGATGATTCGAAAGTGTACGGATTCGGTCGCAAGCCGCAGTACTACCGCTGGACAACACCGATTGAGCATCAGTTGTTTGCCGCTGATAAGTCGCCGCCGGAACTTCCGAGCAGACGAACAGCAGCCAGCACCGCGAGCACCGGGCCATCACTGATTCGCGTAGAAAAATCAAGTTCTCTTAATCCAACCGGCAAACCTTTAACCGTCGAGGCGTGGATCAAGGCGGAACAATCCAACGGTACGGTTCTCGCGCATGGCGGCGGTAATCACGGTTATGCGCTCTATTTGCAAAACGGACAACCGCGGTTCATTGTCCGTGCCGATGGAAATCTAAGTTCGGTTCGCGCTAAGAGGAAAACCGTCGGACAGTGGGTGCATCTTGTGGGTGTCCTGACGGAGGACAAAGAGCTTCGGATTTATATCAATGGGAGACTATCAGCTTCAGCGAAGGCATCCGGCCTCTTAACAGCGAATCCTGCTGAAGCGATGGAGATAGCTAATGATGAAGGCTCGAAAGTGGGTGACTACGGAGACCCATTCGGATTCAAGGGTCTTATCGATGAGGTCAGGATATATCACCGGACGCTTGGCGACGCCGAGATAAAGAAACACGCCTCAGCACGCCTGCAAGCAGCTACAGATAATTCGGGCCTTGTCCTCTGTTACTCGTTCGATAAAGGTAATGCCGCCGACACATCGGGCAATAAGAACAATGGTCAGGTCGAGGGCGCTGCTGCGACACAGGGCAAATTCGGACGGGCTTTAAGGTTTACCGGCAGGGCTTCCGCCTCGGCCTCCGGTTTCCTGGTCAGGCACGACTGGACACAGGACGTGCCGCTCTTCGCACGTGCGATAGTTCTTGCGGGCGGGACATTGTTTGTCGCCGGACCTCCGGATCTGTTGGATGAGCAGCAGGCGTTCAGCCGGATAGACGATCCGAACGTAAGGCGGAGTCTTGAAGATCAGGCGGCCTCCTTTAAGGGCGAAAAGAGCGCCATACTAATGGCCGTCTCTGCGGCCGACGGCAGGATATTGGCACAATATGACCTGGACAACGCTCCGGTCTTTGATGGATTAATAGCTGCCGGCAGCCGGCTGTACATGACCACTGCGAACGGTCAGGTTCTGTGTATGACAGGCAAGTAGCTCCGCTCCTTGTGGTATCTTTCATCAATTGAATAAAGGGGCCTATACCGAATTGATATAGGCCCCGATTTAACACGAATCTTCTATCTAATCCACACAGCTAATTGCAGCTTTCTGCTTACTGTGCAAGTGCATAGATACGAATGTCGTCGAAGTACATAACACCCGAACCGCCGGCAACGGGATTATTCTTATTGCCAAGGCCAAGAGTAATCGTGTTGACATTGGCGAGGTTCACGCCCTGGTCGGCAAAGCGCGTCAGTTCGATGTTCCATTCTGTCCATTCATTTGTCTGAGCCGCATCAGGATTATCGTGAGTGACAACAGCGCTGCCGTTGAGAGCAACATACAAGGGCTCGGCCGCGTTGGCCACATCACCCATGTACCAAATTGTCAGGGTGTTGACACCTTTTTCGGTCCAGTCACGCTGGTTAGTCAATGTCAAAGTTGCCTCAGACTTTCCAACAGCGTTGTCGTAGAACAACGGCATCGACTTATTGCCGCTGTGAACGATAGTCTGTTCGTAAAATGGAGGATCTAAATGGCCAACCTGAGAACCGTTTGTCGGATCGCCGAAACCGTCCACCCAGGCGTTATAAATCCTGTTGCTCCCGGGCTCACCTTCATTAATGTCATTGTAGCTCTCCATATCGTCCACGACAAAATATTCGTGTGTCCTAATGTTCCAGACGTTGCCTTGCCACGTTGTGGGTATCTCGGCGTCATTGACTTCGTCGACACGCCAGTAATAAGTCTTGCCTAAGTTGAGAGATGAAGGACTAAAATTAGTCTGAATAACGGTAGTAACAGGTGCAGTACCGTCTACTACAGCCTGCAAGTCGTCGCTGAAGTACACATCGTGCTTTGCTGCCTCTCTTCCCGCTCTCCAAGCCAGGGTCAAATCCAGGGCGACATCTGTTGCCCCGGAAGCCGGGCTGGGCTCTCTTGCAAAGGTAGGTATGTAGAAGAATCGCACCTCGCTCAGACCATACTGGGTGACAATGCCGCCCCAGTTGCTGTTGGGAGTGATCTTGACATACTTTGCAGCAACGTCCCCAAAATCGACCGTAGTGTTGTGTGCGTAACTGGCCGCACCAAGGGCCCGGGTAAACTCATGAGTCGTACCTAATGTGGTCCAGTTGGCTCCATCGATCGAATACTCAATGGCAGCATCCTTAATTCCTAAACCGACCATTGGCTCTAAACTTTCATTAGAGTTCCATACCCACATTTCGTGAAGTTTGTAAACATTGTCGAACTCATATTCAATCCAGGTTGGCTGAGTTTCGTCTCGGCTGCTCAGCCACATTGCGTTCAAGCCTTCGTTACCGTGCAATAAACCACTGTCGTCCAATCCCGAGCCATTCACGGTATTCTCCGGTTCCTTATCTGCATCGCTGCTGGAAGCTGTGGCAGTTATATTCTCAATAGCATAAGCAAATAACTCGGTAGTAAAATTCCAGACTTCACCTTCGTACACCGTATTGTCCGGCGGGCCAGTGAGCTCATCAACGCGCCAGTAGTAAGTCGTGTCGAAATCAAGGCGTTGGGCGGGAGTATAGCTGGCGGCACTCAGGGTGATACCGCCAATGCCGTCGTTGACGTCGTTGAAGTTCTCACTCAAGTAGATTTTATGCCCATTGGTTGGTGGCGCAAGTTCTCCCGATGTCCAGTTAAGGACAACATCCCTCGGTACGTCCATCATCCCTTTAGCAGGACTTGGTTTAGAGGCTTCTTTGGAAAGCACAATAAAAGCAGAGGTGATAAACGCCATGTCATCCAGGTTGGTGTAATTGGCAAGATCGAAAGTGACATTCACAATGCCTTCGCCCGGAGGCGCGGCAAAACCGAAGAATGTATCCCTGGAGTTACTGGGAGCGCCCATTGCCATGTCCGCGATCGCTGTTACGGTGCCGCCACCGCTGAAGGTCACGGTCACTTGAGGGTTCATATCACGATTGTCTCGATAAAGCAACGTCCCGGCGAAGTATGTGACCGCCTCGCCCGGCGCACCGCCGGAGACCGGGCCGATATCGAACACGAAGTCACCGTTGTTACTTTTCGCAAAGCGGCCATCTCCCGATGTTGGTAAGCGATTGCCGCTGTTTCCGCCCGTTCCACGATGTATCGTGCCGCCGGTGCTGGAGATCGTTACAGACTTGGTTCCGCTGACCCCGAAATTGGCGATTATGTCCTGACCATCCAAACCTCCACTTTCGGCATCTACCACACCGCCGCCATCTGCATCGAAAGCAGGGCCGATCAGAGCTTGAAAAGCTACCAGATCGATGACGTTTTTGGGACCGGCATTGCCAGTATAGCTATTGTACGTACCACTTTGATCGATTTGATTGTGATGAGGCTCATCGTCCGGATCGTACACTCCTACAGTGTCGAAAGCCCCATGTACGGCACCACCCAATACCAGCACAAAAATAAAACAGAACAAACAAATCAATTTATTAGACATAATAGTCCTCCTTTAAAAAGCTAACATAAAGCGACCGGCAATAGCATTTATATTTCGATGGCGTTTTAATCGTATTGGTTAAGGGTGGTCCTCCAAGGGCTGAGACTGCTACTTTCATTCAAGAGCTTGGGAATCAAGCCGTTTCACCTAATTTAAGATCTCAGGCTTACGAACATCACCCAATTTACTTATACCAGATTAGCTGCCTTTTCGTCAAGAAAAATCCCTTCGATAATTTATGCTGTATTTTCTGTCCCCTGTCCTAAGCTCAGCCGAAATGTCGAAAGGGAGGGGGAAGAATCGTAGAAATAATAAATTAAAAGGGGCCTATACCGTATTTTTACAAAATAAAAAAGGTTTTGGGGGCACTGACTGTGCCCCCAAAACCGGTTTACGTTATCATATCGAGCCATACATGTCAGCTCGATTCGTCATTCCTTTGATTACTCAACGTCTCCGATGGTATAGAAGTTATTGCTCGAATCCATCGAACCGAAAACGTATGTTCCCGCTTACTGGAGCATATACTCGACCGCATTTAGGAACATCTGTGTGCCATCTTCGTACAGGTCGTACAAAGCGGCAGCTTGTCCACCCGTTACGCCATCAGGCTCGCGAGAGCCGGTCAGGAAGACCAGACGTGGTCCGCCCAGTACATCATCTGGGCTCCCACTGGAATTCTCCATTGTAGCTCCAGCCGGCCATTCGGCGATAACCATGCCGCCAACGGTAGGATCATCAACGGTGGCAACCGTGGCCAGGACTGTTCCCTCATCTTCCGCGGGATCGTTGTTGATGGAGATACCTCGCGACAGAATCGTCTCGTCTGTGGGAAGCGGAACTGCACCTTCGGCAAACAGATTGTCCATAGTGCCGTCGGTCAGCGCTATTCCCGCAAAGATCGGGTGGGCAGGATCAGTGACAGCCAGTGTGATATCCCCGATGGTGTCCACCATGGTCCCGCCGGTGGTGAAGCCCATGCGGCTGTTACGCAGTGTGTAACCATTGAGGTTTATCATGGGAGCCGTGACGCTGTTCCATGCGGAGGCACCACCACCACTATAGTGTCCACTGGATGCTGTACGACTAATAATCACCAGATCCATGGTATTGAGTAATTCTACATCAGGAGTCTGCGAGGTGAGAACGCGTACCACGTCGTAGCCCTGGGCCTTCAGCAGGTCGGTATACTCAATATCCGGTGCCTGTGTAAAGCCGACAGCGGCAGCATCAGCATGTGGTTCGTCATCAGCGCCGTGGTAGGAAACCCAAGCAACAACAGGGGGTGGATTTAACAACCTATCGACTGTGTCCATGAAGAGCGCCAGGGCTTCGGGGCTCAGATTCATCTCGCCTCGACCAACTCCCGTAGCAGCGTCTTCCTGCGTGCCTGCAACGAAGAATACACGCGGACCGCCTGCCGTCTGGCCTGCGCCATCGTAGTATTCCACTCCGGCTTCCCATTCGATGATGAAGGGCAAGCCGTCACCTGTTGCGAGCACTGTACCGTTACCAGCAGCAGTGTCCATGAATGAGGATGGACCAACTTCTGCATTTATACCCGGTATCTCGGTGCCATCGGCAAGAACCATCGCAGGAGTAAGACTCAGAATAGTGGTGGAATCCACATATTTCCAGCGACTGCTTCTGACGATATGGGTCGAGCTATTGATGATCGGTGTCGTGACTGAATTCCACAGTGTCGGCTCATCGCCGTCGTCATAGTCGCCGCTGTTGCTGTTGCGACTTACGATAACAAGGTCGGCAGCATTAAGCGTGGCTACCTGAGCATCATCGAGTTCAAGCCAACCCGGATTGTAGTCAACTGTATGGCCTTCAGCTCTAAGTATGTCCACCCATTCCTGGTCATCCGGGGCGCCGTCGCCGTTGTCATCATAGAAACCGGAGACCCAGATGATATCGGGGCCGGGAACTCCTAACAACTCCACTTCTGCTATCTGCATACTATTCACAGATCCGCCTACCGGGCCTCTAATGGCAGTGAATATAAGTTGATAGTGAGCGTACACTTTGTCATTTTCAAACAAAATCTCTGTTTTGTTCATCGTGAAGCGCGGCCACTCAGCCTCCTGGGCGAAATCGACGATATCGCCACTGGCAATCAAAGTATATGGACCATCAATGCTGTCATTTGAACCTGAAAGCTCAAATGAAATCGGATCCCGGCCTGGAGTGTCATTGGCTGTTGTTAAAGTCAGTCCGGTAACAATAGTCGCACCAACCGCAGGTGTAATCTGCAAACCAGAGCCGCCCGTATTGGGGTCAGGATCAAAATCGCCTTTGAAATGCAGATACTTCGTTGAGGAATCGTCATCGAACGCGAGGTCGGGCGTTTCACCGCCAGGCCAGTCTCCATCGTTCGGAACACCTTGGACAACATCGCCCGGAGCGGTAACATCAAACATCGTAACTACACTTACGTTGTCGAACGTGTATGTCCGTATCTCGCCGTCCGCGTGTGAGGTAACGAATAGACCAATCAAAGCGGGGTCTGCCATTTCAATTGTCTGCGCATCACCCTGCTGGGTCCATGTAACACCGTCGGCCGAATAAGAGCCGCTCAAAGCATTTCCGGCGCGCTCTAACTTAACCCAATAACCGGGCGCCATACCCGCCGCGGTATCATGAGCTGAACTCGAATCGCCGTCGGCCTCAGGACGCCACTGGAAAGCACCGCCACCACCTTCACCACCGGTTATAGCCATTAGGGCATGTACCGAGCCGGCTTCAGTGCTCTGGCGAATCATAACGCCACCCTTGGCCCATGCGTTTGAGCCAGTACCATTGTCAACGACGCGTGCAACTATCACAGCGTCACCGGTCAGTTCTTTGTAAACATAGTGGAATTGGTCCGCGGTACCCCAGACGTCGGCTCCTTCGGCGCTAATGGTCCACGTGCCGTCAATCTCAGCAACGCTACCATCAGTGGCGTCGATATCCTGGCTCTGCCATCCATCCGAAGCGGGTACAGCTTCGTCCGAGAGAAGCATATGCCCGAATCCTGTACTCTGGTCATGAGCTCCAAGGCCTGTCCAGGCCATCTGAAGTTCTGTATCACCATCGTCGATGTCTGTGTCGTCAATTGTAGGATGGAATCCGATGGTGTTGCCTGCTGAAAAGTCCAATGACGGCATCAGGGCGTATTCGACAGAGGCTTCACAGATGTATCCATCAGCAGTTTCAGTGGCTGCTATCTGCAGGTATGCAGGCTCGATCGAACCAGCACCGTCCATGTTGCACCAGTTCCATTTCTGATTATTGGCGTTAAAGCCGTACTGGTAATGTTCATCATGTCCTTCGACTGCGTTTAGCGTAGAGAAAAATACTTCTACACAGTCAGCATTCCAGATATTACCGTCGGTTTTATTCATGGATAACTTTTCGTCTTTCACCACCGCGGCGATGTAGATGTTCACGTCATCCCATAGCAGATAGAATTCTCCGCTACTGTCCTCAGGGCCGTCCCAACTGGCCTGCCCAGAATTCAAATGCTCTACCGCATCAAGAACTGCTGGGGTCATAGCTTCAAGATTCCAGTCGCTTAGATCTCCGTCAACTGTAACAGTACCCCTGAGACAGTCTATCATCAGTGGTTCTCCAGTCGCTGGGTTTACAGCAGGTGGGTCGGCAATCGCCAAACTCATGCTGAACAAAGTTAACATTACCACCAAAAGGCATTTCTTTGCTAACATTTTTCTTTCTCCTAATTTTAACTGAAAACTGATATGAAATTTTGCTCCGGCCACACACCGAAGCACCGTTCCTCTACTACCAAGAGTACGGCCAAATACCAATCTCTTACTCACTCAAAATACTTCTCCTTAAATGTATCTTCTTTTTTGTGAGAAGATTAACCATTTTGTTTTGGCAACAAGCCAAAACATTTGTTGTTATCGACAGGCAAATGAATACAGAGGTCGTCCTCGGGTTGTGCCTGTCTCGAACAACCTTCATACAAACAACAAAGAATCTTCACCAAACTTTGTGCCTGCTTAAAATAACTTCATTGTAGGTCATGGCTTTTTATCCACTTTACTGTGGAAGCCATTTTTGAGTTGAAAACTAAGACGGGAACTCGCCCCCCCGAGATACCATCCTCACTCCAACTCTGTTTCTCACCTATACGTTTAGGTGTTTGCCCAGAAACTATGGATATTCCATACGCAGAGAATTCAAAACCACACATCTCAACATTACCATTTATACCAGATTATCCACCCTCACTTCAAGGAAAAAACGAGCTTTTTGAGGATTTTTTGGTTTCTTTGGATAAAAATTATTTTAGAGCATACAATAAATTCTCTTTTGTGTTTGGAACCAGCGAAGTCAGTCCCTTTCAATACCAAAACTATAAGACGAAAACAGTATTCTCTTAGCTCAGTGAAAAGAAATTTAACCCTGAGAAAGGCCGAAGGGCTTATCTTTTTACCCCGTTGGATATCAAGTGACAAATTCGGGAAAAAGCTCTAACTGGGTTTAATTTTGCATTTTTTCCACCAGTCTTCCCACATAGCCGTCATTTGTTTGACTTTCTGCGGATATTGCAGGGCGAGATTATTCAATTCCGTACGGTCTTTCTCAAGGTCGTAGAGTTCCCAGTCGGCCTGGCCGAGGCGGACAAGTTTCCATTTACCTGTACGGATGGCTTTGGCCTTGCTGAACTGCCAGAAAAGTACATCATGTCCTTTCCTTTGTTTTCCCTGGAAAATCGGCAGCAGTGATTTGCCCGCCGGCGGCTTGAGCTTTCTGCCGTTGAGCTGTTTGGGATAGACAGCCCCGGCCATTTCCATGAATGTTGGAAGAATGTCGATGATATGGCCGACCTGGTCGGTTATGGATGCCGGTTTGATAACGCCGGGCCAGGAGGCTATGAAAGGCGTGCAGGCGCCTCCCTCATAATCCGTGGATTTATATTTTCTGTACGGCGCATTGCTGGCGTTGGCCCAGGGCGGGCCTAACGCGCGATAGCCCGCGACGGGTCCGGGTGGTATATCAGGAGTTGTATCGGGTGTTTCCGGGCAGCCGCCGTTGTCGGCATGAAACAGTATGAGCGTATTGTCCCATTTGCCAAGCTCTTTTATTTTTGCAAACACCCTGCCTATCCCCTGATCCATTCGGTCCACCATAGCGGCATAGACGGCCATTTTCAAATCGGCCTGGTCTTTTTCGGAATCACTTAGCGACTCCCAGCTTGGGACGGCCTCATCCCGTGGAGAGAGCTTATATTTCGCATCGAACATGCCCATCTTTATCTGTCGCTGGTAGCGCTGGCGGCGAAGCCTGTCCCAGCCGATTTTGTATTTGCCACGGTATCTGGCGATGTCGGCAGGCCATGCGTGCAGCGGATAATGCGGTGCGGTATAAGGCATATAAAGCAGAAACGGCTTGTTCTCAGTCCTGTATTCTTCGAGCCTGGCGATTGCGTAATCCGTGAAGGCGTCGGTGGTGTAGAAGTTCTTGTCTTCGGGGACATATCCCATGATGGCCTTGCCCTCGATGGCCCAGCGGCGGGGCGCCGGCCTTTTGCGGCCGGGCTTTGGTTCGCCGGGCCGGGCTTCTATTCCGGGGTTCCAGTAATTACAGCATCCATCCGCCAGACCGTAATACCTGTCGAAACCGCGGGTAGTCGGAAGCGGTTTTTGATGCCATTTACCGGATATGATTGTTCGGTAACCAACGGTGCGCAAGACCTCGGCGAAGGTAGCACCGTACTCCATATCTTTGACGCCTACGGCATGTTCATACTGACCGGTCAGAAGGGATGCCCGTGTCGGGCTGCACTTGGCGGCGTTATAAAACTGCGTAAACCGCATTCCGCCGGCCGCTAATCTGTCGAGATTAGGTGTTCTGATTTCTCCGCCAAAACAGCCGATGTCGGAGTATCCCAAATCATCTGCCATGATAAGGACGATGTTCGGTTTTTTGCCCCGGTAGCCGGAGCCTCGTTGCGCGATGGCCTTTGAGCATCCCGGCAAAGCCACCGATGCAATACCCAGCCCTAAGGTTTTCAAAAAATCACGTCTTGTCTGATTGACTTTATTCATGTCGTTCTCCTTCTGTACACTCTAAGTTGGGCGTTATTATTCCGGATGCCCCCAGACCTTAGGTACCTTAAAATCTTTTGGCATTTTATTCGGGGGAATATTGGCCGGTACGGCCTCATTGGCGTAATACTCAAGCCGGCGTTTTAGTTCGTCGAATTTCTGCGGATACTTCTCGGCCAGGTTGTTCTTCTCGTACGGGTCCTCTGCGATATTGAAAAGCTCAAAGACTTTTTTATCGACCGGGCCGGTGTTGTTTGCACCGATACTGCCGTTGCAAACCAGTTTCCAGTCACCCCGGCGAATCGCCCCGGCGGCGGCGGTGACGTTATGAAGTATCTCTTCGTGAGGTGAGGGCCTGCCATCGATAATTGTCGGCCAGGCGTCTTTACCGTCAATGGGCAGTGGTTGTTCGAGCCTGGCGCCGGCAAGCTTTAGAAATGTCGGATACATATCTACTATATGAAGCGGCTCTTTTACAACAGCCCCGGCCTTAACCACTCCCGGCCAGAGAGCAACAGCCGGCACACGTATCCCTCCTTCGTACAACTGTCCTTTTTGCCCGCGCAAAGGCCCGTTACTACCGGCACTGTTCACACCCCCATTGTCCGAACAGAATATAATCAGGGTATTATCCTTCAAACCTCGCTCCTGCAGGGCCCGGACTATTCTGCCAATCGCATCGTCCATACATGTCACCATGGCGGCGTATATGCGGCGTCGTTTGTTCGTTATGTGCTTGTACATGTCGATGTAAGATTGCGGTGCCTGAAACGGCGAGTGCACGGCGTTGAAAGGCACATACAGAAACAGCGGGCCGGATACATTGTGTTCTTTAATGATACGAACCGACTCGTCGGCAATCAGGTCGGTTGCGTAGCCTTCTTCCCGTAGTGGCCGGTCATTTCGATGCCAGTCTAATCCGCCATCCCGAATGTGGGTGAAATAATCGAGCGCGCCGTTATAGTGGCCGTACTGATGGTCGAAGCCGCGGGTCGTTGGCAGGTATTGCGAGCTTAGGTGGCCGAGGTGCCACTTGCCGCAGATAGCTGTTGTGTAACCGGCCTCCTTAAGCCCCTCTGCCAAAGTGCGTTCCTGCAAAGGCAGTCCGTGCTGAGCCCACGGCCGGACTACTCCAATCTGCAAGCCGCAGCGAATGGGATATCGACCTGTCATAAGACTTGAACGGGTCGGCGAACATACGGGCTGAACGTAGAACTGGTCGAGCCTTGCCCCTTCACGAGCCAGCTTGTCTATATTGGGCGTTTTTATTTTGCTACCTTGAAAGCCGACATCTTTGAAGCCCAAATCGTCGGCTAAGATAAAGACAATGTTTGGCTTTTTGGCGGCTCGGTTTGCGTTTGTTGTATTAAGGCAGCCGGGTAACACTGCGGAGGCGGCGCCAAGGCCTAAGATTTTTAGGAAATCACGTCTTGTCGGATTGACTCTATACATACCTTTCTCCTTGTGCATATAATTGCCGCGACAACTCTATTAGCTGTCGAACCATAAAGATGTATTCTAAACGGTTCGCCAAAGTTTTTCAAATGCTGTATAATCTTCTTTGTGTTTGCTGTTAGGTTGAAATGTTTATGTTTAATTAAGGTACAGGCAAAATGAAACTAACACGAAGGCAATTTCTCAGAAGCACTTTACTTGGTTCGATACCGGCGGCTATGTCTCTATCACCTGGCTGCAAGTCTGAATTTTCATCTGTGACCAACAAGCCCGCAAGACCCAATATCATAATCATTATGGCCGACGATATGGGGTTTTCGGATGTGGGCTGTTTCGGTGGAGAGATTCACACGCCGAACCTGGACAGGCTTGCTGAAAATGGTTTACGCTTTACGCAGTTCTATAATTGCGCCCGCTGCTGTCCAACGCGGGCGTCTCTTATGACGGGTCAGTATCCGCATAAGGTTGGCCTGGTACAGAACGGCCGGGACCTTACGCGAAACGGAATCACCATCGCCGAAGCTCTCGGACAGGCGGGATACCAAACCGCAATGTCAGGCAAATGGCATCTGTCCAGAACTGTTCCGCTGGCGGACAGGAAACTTCATCAAAAATGGCTGGATCATCAATATGATCCCGGCAAGCCTTTTGCACCCCTTGAAACCTATCCGGCCAATCGCGGATTCGACAGGCACTATGGTGTGATTTGGGGAGTAATCGATTACTTCGATCCGTTTTCGCTCGTCGATGGTACAGAGGCTATAAAAACTGTGCCTAATGATTATTATTTTACCGATGCGGTTACGGCAAAATCGGTGGAATATATCGAGCAGTTCAGCCGAACCGATAAGCCGTTCTTTTTATATGTCGCTCACTGCGGGCCGCATTGGCCTTTGCATGCGCGACCGGAGGATATCGCTAAGTATAAAAACACTTATAAAAGCGGCTGGGAGAAACTGCGCCGTGAGCGTTATCAGCGGATGTTGAAGGCGGGATTGTTCGACAAAGAAAATACGCCTTTGCCGCCAATACAGGATAAAGGAAGGAAGTGGGAGCAGCTTTCTCAAGAGGAAAAAGAATTCCAGTCGGCGAAGATGGCTGTACATGCGGCGATGATAGACCGCATCGACCATGGCATCGGGGATATTGTCAGCACTCTCAAAGCAATCGGGCAGATGGAAAATACCGTTATCTTCTTCCTCTCGGACAACGGCGCCTCGCCGGAAGTGCCGCAGCAGCCGGGATATGACCGCAGTTCGCAGACACGGGATGGCCGAAAGATCCGCTACAAGGGCATTTTGGAGCCCGGTTCGGAAACGACCTATACCGGCATAGGCCCGGCCTGGGCCAGCGCGTCGAATACGCCGTTCCGCTACTGGAAAAAGGAATCTTACGAAGGCGGCTGTCATACGCCTTTGATAATTCACTGGCCTAAAGGGCTTAAAGCCAAACCCGGTTCAATCACGCAGCAGACAGGCCACGTTATGGACATTATGCCGACGTGCCTGGAACTGGCTTCTGCGAGCTATCCGACACAATACAAGGGTCATAGTTTAACGGCCCTGGATGGTAAAAGTTTATTGCCAATTTTCGCAGGTGACACACGCAAAGAGCACGAGAAGGTTTTCTTTGAACATATGGGGGGGCGGGCTGTTCGTATGGACAACTGGAAGCTGGTTGCACTCAAAGGCGAGCCCTGGCGGCTTTACAATCTGGCCAAAGACCGGACAGAGACAAGTGACCTTGCAGCAGAGCATCCCGACCGTGTCCAAATTATGAGCGCCGAATGGCAAAAATGGGCCATACGAGTTGGTTTATAAAGACGCCTCAATAATGCAAATATTGCTGAGCAAAAAGTATGAATAGATTCGGATGTAGGCAGTGGAGGTCAGCCTGGAACCGGTCCGATAAGGATATACAGAAAATAGCCGCCGGTTAATGGCGGCTGTTGTCCTTGAATTATAACTAATGACCAGCCCTTTTAGGTAGGGCGTGTTCTTTTATATTGGCCCCCCTGCCTCATGCCTTAAGGCGAGAAGGCCGGACAAATGCGTCTATGGTGCCGGATAGTATATTTGTCCCTGTTGTGGAGTCAGTGTATAAGAAGACAGGCCGTACTGAAGCTGCTGCTTGGCTATTTCACCGAGCCTAAAGTGTTCTTTTTGACAATCGGAGGCCACTGAATCGCAGCCCGTAGATGCAACAGCTAATAAGAGTCCAGTGACAAGTGTCAGTAGCTTTAAGATAGTTGTTTTTTTGAGTCTTTTCATCATTCTCCCCTTATATAAAAACTCCGTCAGTTCTTGATTAAGACTGGTTAAGTACTGCAGGCAGGAAAGCTTTGCACATACAAAACTGTACTGACCACCCCAGTAAGTATAATTATACACAATTGAACAAAAAAGTCAAGAAAAAAACAGCTCAGTCAGGATAAATCCCGCCGGTTTGAGGAAATTACGCTTGAGATAATAAGGATTATTGCTATAATAGAGTATTATCGACAGTATTGTACGATTATTAGCGACCGGATGGGAGCACAGCCACTATCTTAGGAGAAAGGGCCGAAAAATACATGAGGAACCACCGATGGTATCGTTGGAATCTATTGGTGTTGATTTGCGCAGGTTTCTTGTGCTTCGTACGGCCCGGCCTGGGTCTTGTGGTGAGCGAAGTTATGTACAACCCGGCTGCCGATGGAGGGCAGCTCGAATTCATTGAGCTGTATAATAATAGGGCCGTTTTTGAGGACATCACGGGGTATGCGTTTACAAACGGTATTAGTTACGTGTTCGAAACCGAAACGATTATCGGGCCTAATGAATTTCTGGTAGTTGCACAAAATCCCGCGGCCCTGGAGGCGGCTTACGGCATAAGCGGCGCCAGCGGACCTTTTGCGGGTCGGCTAAGCAACGATGGCGAGCGGATCGAGCTGTCCAGTGCCAACGGAGAGATTGTAATTTCATTACGATACGACGATGGAATGCCCTGGCCGGCCGCAGCCGACGCCACAGGGCACTCGCTGATTCTTGCTAAGCAGGCCGGTGACCCGGATGAGGCTTCAACATGGTCTGCCAGTACATATATCGGCGGCACGCCGGGCGGGCCGGATTCGGTGCAGGTTGATCCTGCCGACCCCACGCTGATAACGCTCGTGGATGTAGGTCATCCCGGGCGGTATTTCAAGGGAACCGAAGAACCTTCGACGCAGCGAAGCGGAGAAATCACCACGGCCTGGACCGGACTTCAATTCAACGACGACCCGCAGACCACCGCATGGCTCGATGGGCCGAACGGCTACGGTTACAGTAACAATTCCAATGAGCTGCAGTTCATCCGCACTGAATTGAACGATATGAGTGGAAACTATATGTCCGTGTATGCGCGCCTGCGGTTCACGCTTACCGCAAAACAAATCAATTCCTTCTCACAATTATGGGCAGAGATCCATTATGACGACGGTTTTGTTCTTTATCTTAATGGTATGCGGGTAGCGGACTCCGGGCAAATCTCCGGAAATCCCCCGCCTTTCGACCAGAGCGGCGGGCCTGCTACGGAGCCGCCTGTTGCCAACGTGACCCTGACCGACAGGATAAACCTTCTGGTTCCCGGCGTAAATGTCCTTGCAATCCAGGCCCACAATGCGACTATCTCAGGCAGTTCGGACTGTCTTGGGTGCCCGATACTCCAGGCGATTGTGGATGAGTCTGCCGGCGGCGGAGATCCCCGCGCACGTGTTGTGATAAACGAGCTGATGGCCAACAGCGATTTGCCCCCGGGCACGGACTGGATAGAGCTATACAATCCGGGTCCTGACGCGGTAGATCTCAGCAACGTCTATCTAAGCGACGACCGGCTCAACCTGCTTCAGTACAAAATACCGGATGGTGTCGTGCTGCAACCGGGACAGTTTTGGACTGTCACGGAAGGTATGGGGATTAACGGTTTTGCCTTTGGACTGGACTTTTCCGGTGAGACGATTTATGTCACAGCGGCCACGAACGGTCCGGTACCGGAACCGCTCCGCGTTTTGGATGCCGTGCGATACGACCTCTTAGAACCGGAGGTAACTTTCGGGCGGTTCCCGGACGGCTCCGATTTCTTCGGATATCTGAATTCCGCTACTTTTCAGGGGCCGAACGCCAGACCGTTGATTAATGACATCGTGATTAACGAGATAATGTACCACCACGCAACCCGCGATGAGCGCTACGAATATATAGAATTATATAACATGGGTACGAGCGCTGTCACGCTTAGCGGCTGGGCCTTCACCGACGGCATTAGCTACGATTTCGAGAAGGGCACCGAGATGCAGCCGGGCTCGTATCTGGTCGTGGCAAAAGATCCAAATCTGCTCGAAAGCGTGTATGATAATCTTGTTGTCGGGGTGAATCTTCTCGGACCGTACTCGGGGAATCTAAATGATCACAGTGAGACTTTCCGGTTGTCGTATCCGATTGATGAAGTGGATCCGGACACCGGAGAAAAATATATGGTCACCGCGGATGAGGTAACCTATTACGACGGCGGTCGATGGCCGAAGTGGGCTGACGGACAGGGGGCCAGCCTTGAGCTGCGAGATCCTTACAGTAATAACAGCATGCCCGATGCCTGGGCCGACAGCGATGAGAGCGGCAAGACTGCATGGGAAGAATTCACATTCACTATCGATGGTGGTGATTCCAGATATACTCACGACTCGGTCAACGTCTTCGGGATCATACTTCTCAACCGGGGTGAGGTTCTCATTGATGACCTTGATCTGAGTATTGACTTCAGCAGAGGAAGTATTCTTAAAAATAACGGCTTCGAAAATCGCACGTCGGAATGGCGGATACTCGGCAATCATGTTCAGTCATACGTAACTATGGATGATAGTTATACCGGATCCCGCTCGTTACATCTGATTGCAACAGGTCATGGTGACCCCGGGGCCAACCGAATTAACCAGTCGATTTCCAGTACCAAAGCGGGCACTGTCACGTTTGGTGGCCGGGCCCGTTGGCTGCGGGGCAGCCGGTTTCTGCTCCTGCGTACGAGCCGGGAACGAGCGCCCGTCCAGCCGCCGCGACCGGCGCATGTGTTTGAGCTCAATATGCCTTTGAATCTCGGTACTCCCGGTCAGCAAAATACGACGTTTGTGCCAAACCGAGGGCCTGATATTATGGAAGTGCGGCATGCGCCCGTTCTGCCCACGGCTGGTGAACCCATTATTGTAACTGCCCGCGTTGCCGATAACGACGGCGTGGATTCGGTCGTACTCTATTATGGTTCCGGAGGACTGGGAACAATCACCAGCAGAACCATGGTTGACGATGCATCTGGTGATGACCTTATTGATGGGGATGGCATCTTCACTGCGACAATTCCGGGTGCGTCCAGCGGAACTATGCAAGCATTCTATATCGAGGCCTCGGACGGCTCGGCATTAACGCGGTTCCCCACCAAGCTGGAGCCATCGGCGGATGTGCCTGAAAGGACCTGTCTTGTTCGTGTCGGCGATACGCTTGTGAACACGCAGTTTGCCACCTACCGTATCTGGCTCTCTGATGAGGTTATCAGCACGTTTAGGTCTCGTCCCAATCTCTCGAATGAGCTGATGGATTGCACTTTCGTTTATAACGACTCCGAGGTATTTTATAATGTCGGTATCCGCTTCCGTGGTAGCCCGTTTCTCAGAAGCGGTTCCAACCGGGATCCTCGCAGCCGCTATGCCTATCGGATCGATTTCAATCCTGACCAGAGATTCGGAGAACGTGAGGAAATTAATCTCGACAATACCGAGGGAAGCAACCGCGGCCCGCTCCAGGAACGCGCATCATACTGGTTCTATTCGCAAATGGGCTTGGAGTTCTCGACGCAGGAATACGTCCGAGTAATCATCAATGGCAGAAGCCACGCCAACTATGAAGACGTCCGGAAAATCGACGGCGACTATATTCGCAGGTGGTTTCCGAACGATACCGAGGGCTACGTTCATAAAATCGATGACTACTTCGAATATTCGGCCAACGGTACGGCCCATTCAAATCTTGACGAAGGATTAAAGTATGACAGCAGGCACCCCCTGCTTAATGAGACATATCGCTGGGGATTTGAAAAACGCTCACATCGAGAACACGACAACTGGGAGCATCTGTTCGATTTTGCAGTCGCGCTGAACACGCCTTCGAGCAATGCGAGATATGAACAGGCCATTGAGTCGGTCATCCATCCCGAGCATTTTGCTAAAGTGCTGGCG
Source organism: uncultured Pirellulales bacterium (assembly GCA_964634515.1). Lineage (GTDB taxonomy): Bacteria > Planctomycetota > Phycisphaerae > Sedimentisphaerales > Anaerobacaceae > NIOZ-UU13. Next base: position 23,779 of record CAZWME010000002.1, read on the forward strand.
ATTCGTCATGCGGTTGGCGATTGGGATAGTTATGGGTATAACCGCGGCAAGAATAATTACTTCTACTATGCCCTTCCGGAGGGCAAGTGGTATCTCCTTCCCTGGGATATTGACTTTACGCTCGGATCCGGCAATGGGCCCAGCACGAACCTTTTCTCCGTGAATTCCGGACAATTCCCGGAGGTCAATCAGTTTCTAAGATACCCAAAATACCGGCAGATGTACGAAAAGGCGTTTGCAGACCTTGTGAACGGCCCGTGGCAGACATCGTACGGAACGAACAAAGCTCCGACGGCCTTCGATAAGTTTCTGGACGATGCCGCCGATGCTCTTATCGCCGAGGGCTTCGACGCCGGCCGGCGTAACGGAATCAAACAGTTCGTTCGCGACCGCCGGGCCTATATCCTTACACAGGTCTCGGGTGTTAGATAGACCTGAAAAGTAATAATCAAGACCGTCTTGCTTGTCGAAATACTTCCCCTGATTTTCCTGAATGTATTTATAAGCCCGGGCATGTTGTCGATTACCGGTAAATGCATTATAATCATTACCAATTGTAAAACATTTTTAGTTAAATTACACAAGTATGAAACCCACGTATAACAACAGATTTTGCTTAAAAGGATATCCAAAGCGTCTTCGTAAGGCCCTCGTGAACGTTTGGCCCCTGTACGGCTCGGCATTTGCGATGGCGACAAGTCTAAGCGTGTTATGGACGGCCATGCCTTTTATCGTACGCAACATCGGCGGAACCGAAGAGCACGTCGGATACATCTGGGCGTTCAACATGTTAGGCTATATGTTGTGCCTGTTGTTGGCCGCGGTGATGTTGGGTCATCTTGCGCCTCGACATGCGACCCGTGTGGCCGCTGCAGCTATGTTCCTGGCAACCCTCGTGATGGTCTTTGTGGTCTATTACGCAATAGCCCGAGACCAGTTCGGCAGGCCCGCCCTTATCTGGACAATGATTGCCACAGGTACACTTTCCGGTGCGGCAATGTCGCTTTTCTGGCCTTTTCTTATGAGCTGGGTCTCGGCCGACTATGAAGGTCCTGTTCTGAACCGCCGCCTCGGCACCTACAACGGCATGTGGTCCTCTGCCGCGATCATGGGTCCCCTGATAGGCGGTCTGCTTGTGGATATGAGCACCTTTGGGCCGGTCGTGGTTGGTGTTGTGTGTCTTGCTGTTTGCTTTGTGCTGCTTTGTCTCGCTCATGACGGTTCCGCCGGTTCCGCTGCTTCTGTTCAGCCGCTTGATGAACCGGAAATCTCCTTCGATCCGGTGCTGCTGTTACGTTTCAAGTGGATGGCACGCATTGCCCTGTTCTGCTCCTGGGCCTGCCTGGGGGTAACGCGCTCTCAATTTGCACTGCTGTTTACCGGTTTGGGATTCTCAGAAACTCAATTCGGGATAATTATCACAATTTTTGGAATCTGTAACTTCCTGGTATTGACCGGCGCCGGCCGGTTCGCCTTCTGGCATTTCAAACCGGTGCTGCTTCTGAGCGTTCAAATGGTACTTGCCCTTTCTATATTTCTGATTATCTATGGCCGAACTCTATTGGCATTTGTTCCTTCATTTGTGATTATGGGCTTCGGCTTTGGCTTTGCTTACAGCTCTCACCTTTATTACGGCGCCTGCGGAAGCAAAAAACGCTCCGCTCAAATGGCAATACACGAAGTTACCATTTCACTCGGCGTGATAGTCGGCGCCGGGACGGGCGGGTACCTGTCAGGGAACTTCGGAATCTACCGGCCATACTGGTTCTCCATCATTGTTCTTGTACTTGGTCTGATTGCTCAAGTGGTAGTGTGGATTGTCTTGAAACCCCGCCGGGAAGGTCAACCTGCATAGTGTTATCCTGATACTTGTTTTTCTATCCACAGTGAGTGAATGGCTGCTTTACATATAACCGTTATGGAAAATAAAACAGGGACATAACAATCTGTTATGTCCCTTTAAGTGAAATTTTGTAAAGTATATTATCAAAAGCGGCGTCAGACTGAATGCCACTGTTTTTTATCTAAGCAGTGTAAGTGCCATCTGAGGCATTGTATTGGCCTGAGCCAA
>CAZWME010000003.1:0-20164 GCA_964634515.1 uncultured Pirellulales bacterium
AAACGAGTGCACCGCTTCAAAAACAGCACTGGAGCCGGCTCGGGCTGCATAATTACATTAAAATTCTTATCATAGGAATATTTTTCTGCTATCTTTTTCGCGATGAGATTCGGACAATTATCTACAGATGGCTTACGGACAGTAGCTGGTCACACGGCTTTCTAATCCCGATGTTCAGTTTATATTTCATTAACCAGCAGGCGGCGAAGAATATCTATCCCCTCGGCCTTGAGTGTTTTATCAGCGGCCACAGTCGTGTCGTTATTTAGAATAAGGTCTTGGGCAGCGGTTACATTGTCATCAAGGAGTATATAGTTACCGTAAATATCAATATCGCCGGTCGTAGTCTCAAGTGTGCTCTTCGCATGCATTAGCCCACCGGTTGTAGCGCCTGACTCGTGATCAACTGTATCTGCATCAGCCTTCAGGGTCATTGTTCCGTCCGCTGTTACAGCACCGCCAAGAATGATGTCGCGGTCAGCTTCAACAGTCAAGACCCCGACACCATCCATTGTTTTGGTATCGTCCAAAATCACGTCCTCACCGGCCTTGAGAGTCACACCACCGGTAACTTGGGCGTTGTTATGAAGGAAAATACTGCCACCATCGGTAACATCAGCAGTTACATCACCAAACAAATGTGTCGTACTATCCGATGAGTAAAGGTGGATATCACCTTCTGAGCCGTCCGTGGTGATAAGCTTGCCATAGGCATAAATGTCATCTCCAGCGTCCAGTATCAGATCACCGCCTGCTATAACATCGCCACCATGGTCGAGTTCACCAAGAATGATGTTCTCATCCGCCATGACAGTCAGATCTCCGTCGCCTGTCAGCGTTTTATCAGCCGCCAAAACCACATCCTGACCGGCATCGAGCACCACCTCGTCAGCTGCCCACGTGTTGTTATGCAGGTTAAGATCTACACCCGCACTGACATCATCATGCAGAAATATCGTAGTGTCAGACGAGTAAATATCGATACTGCCGCCACCATTAGCTGTATTAGTTATGGTACCATAGGCAGTCATATTACCAACACCCGCCCCAGGAGGATTGGTACCGGCGTCTGCCTTAAGTATCAAATTACCAGCCGAGGAGTCGGATGCTACAACGGCACCGCCGAGCGTAATGTGGCGGTCGGCTTCAACCTCCAAATCGCCTGCGCCCGTGAGTGTGGTGCCATCGGCAGTACCATCGCCAACAATCACATCCCGGCCGGCATCGAGCTTCTTGCCGTCAGCTACCCACGTGTTGTTATTCAGGTTAAGATCTACTGCAGCATCAACATTGTCATCAAGGAGTATAGCGTTTCCGTAAATATCTATATGGCCTGCCGTGGTGGTAAGTGTGCTCTTGGCCCTCATATCACCAACGGTATTCAGGTTCTTATCCGCAATCAGTGTTAATGTACCTGCTGATTCTACCGCGCCGCCGAGAGTAATATTGTCCCCGGCTTCAACGTTCAAGGCACCTTCACCGTCCAGCGTCTTGTCGTCTGCCAACGTCACATGCCTACCGGCATTGAGCTTCTTGTCCGCTGCAACAACGGTATTATTGTTAAGCAGGAGATCATGGGCTGCATAGACATTGTCATCAAGGTCGATAGCGTTACCGTAAATATCAATATCGCCTGCCGTGGTGGTAAGTGTGCTCTTGGCCCGCATATCACCAACGGTATCCGTGTTCTTATCCGCCCTCAGAGTCATTGTTCCGCCCGTTGTTACAGCACCGCCGAGAACGATGTCGCGGTCTGCTTCAACAGTCAATGTACCAAAACCTGTCAGCGTTTTATCATCCGCCAAAACCACATCGTTACCGGCCTCGAGTGTTATGCCGGGACCAGCAACCGTTGTGTTATGCAGCTTAAGATCTACTGCAGCATCAACATCACCAAGCAGGTATATCGTATCATCATCCGATGCTGATATTTCGATATTACCGGCAGTAGTCCCAAGAGCGCTCTTGGCCAACATTGTCCCACCGGCTATGCCACCAGAATCATCCGCGTCGGCTTTCAGAGTCATTGTTCCGCCCGCTGTTACAGCACCTCCAAGAATGACGTTGCGATCAGCTTCAAGAGTCAATGTCCCATCACTGACCATAGTCTTGGTATCTACCAAAGTTATGTCCTGGCCGGCTTCCATCACTATCTCGCCTGCTTGAATATCGTCTAAAAGTATAATATCCTCATTTGCGGTGGCCGATAAGCTGTCAACGCCCGAAATAGCCGTAGAATAGATGTCGCCGGCTGCAAGAATTACTTTTCCTACATTTCCGCTTGATGCCTCGAATGTACCTGTGTTATAAACTAAGTGTTGGGCCGGGTCAGTCATAGTGATCGCCTGAACAACGATATTGCTGCCAACCTCATTAAGTAACACACTTTCGCCAGCGGCCATTACAACAGCACCGTCCGGCGCAGTTGTTCTTATAGTACCTATATTAGTAACATTTTTACCAATAAGAGCTACACTTTCTGCGTCGATTCCTGTTAATAAACCCTTATTTGTCACATTACCAATCACGTCGCTGTACGGGTGTCCAGGGGTTTCCGGAAAGCTCTCAAATTGATAACTACCACCATCCATGAAGTCGTCGTTCCGGATGTCGATGCCGGAGGCAACTAAGTTTCGGGCCTGGATGTAAGAGGTAGGGCCGAATACAAGGCCACGAGTGTTAACGATGAAAACATCGCCGTCAGGGGCATAAAGATTACCGTTAAACAGTGTTGGGTTTGCCCCAATTATCCTGTTCAACACAGCAAAATTGCCGCCGGAACTCTTTACAAACGCAGCAAGTTGCCCGGCAATGGTATCAAAATCGTTCCAATTGATCACCGCGCGGTCGCTCAACATGTTTATGTATGCGTCCGCACCGCCACCGGGAGCGGAAACATCTGCAGCGCCCGCGACAACTGTATGAGTTCCGTCGCCAATGCCAGCCAGTGCAACCTGCATCGGAACTGCTAAAAGGATACAGTACACCAGCAAGCATGCCACAATTTGCCTCAAATAATAAGTTTTTGACATTTTTCTAAGCTTTCCCATCATTCTTTTCCTCATAAAAAATCCCCATTGCTATTTTATATCCGTAAACGATTTTATATTTCCATACCGACCACTCAGCCGGTTAAATTTCACTATTACCACCTCAACATCACGCCGGCACTAACTCGTCCTTTACCTTCTCGTGTATCGTCGGTTGCCTTGAGGGGATGGCCGTAATAAACGGCGCCACTGAAATTGTCCCCGAGCTCAATAAGCGCTCCTGCGCCTACAGAAAAGAAATCTTCATTTGCTCGTTCTGTTCCGACAGGGTGTCTTATCTTGGCCCTTCCATAGTCAACAAAAACCAAAGGAGCAAGTTTTCTCAGGAATGGTTCTTTTTGTTTGTCCTCGGTATCATCAAGGAATTTAGACTCCTCATATTTCACAAGGTCAAACTCATATTGCCCGGTTGCAAACATTCCGCCATCAGCGACAAGTTCATATTCGTCGTAGCCTCTGATACTGTACATTCCGCCAAAGGAGGTCATTTTTGCGGGGATCAATCTTTCGTCCGATGTAATCCAGCGAAAAGAGCCGCTAATTCGCCCAATCTTATTCGTATCGAGATACTGGCTATGAGCAGCAGAAGCATTGTAAATGGTAAAATCGGATTCAGAATCCATTCGTGCCAGACGAAACTCATCGCCGCTGGATTCACCGCCCATGCTTTCATAACGGCCGAGTGTGATAGAGCTTTCTGACAAATCGTCCGAGCGGTGCAAGTCAATTCCGCCCCCCCACAGCCAGAACTTAATGTCGGTGCCCAAAAAGCCCGGGAACAATGACGGGTTAACCTTGCTTCTTGTATGCTCAAGAGAACCATTGATATCAAAGAACCAACCATCATCGGTCTGGAGCAGGTTGTAACTCAGTATTCCGCCATAGAATGTACCTCTGCCAAGAAAGTCAATCGGACCAGAGGCGGAGCTTATATCAAATTCACTGTGACCTCCGTAAAGGTTAAGACGCAGGCGAGGTCCTAACAACGGAAAATCGTAACTACCGAATAATCCGTAATTCTCGTCTATAGTAGTATCCCATGGCGCCTGATATATGACAGTAAATGTGTCGTCTATACCTAAAAGATTCGTATTGATGAGGCCGATTCTTGGGTCCCATTCCCTTGGTTTTGTGCCGGAGTTGTCGGCCTGAATGAACCAATGCCAGGGATTTGCCTCATAAATATTATATCCGAGAGCAATGGAATTTGGTTCGGCCCCCTTCGATACGATCCCACTAACATACCTGTCAGGATTCAGGTTGAGCAAGTTAATAAAATCATCCATTTCTTTTTGATTTACCACCTCGCCGACTTTTGCAGGCGACCAGTCATTAATTGCAGATTTGCAGAGATAGCCCTTTTCAACTTTCTCATTATCCGGAGTGTAGTAAGTTGTCGTAATTTCACTGACGGATGCCTCCAGGACTTTTACAGTCAGAATTTCATCCTGCAATTCTCGACCTTCTTTCATCGCATCTGCGGGGACATAAACATATATACCGGAATAATTCTTGTCCTGATAAACCGAGAGAAGATACTGAGTAAAACCCTGTATAGTCCTTGTTGAAACCTGCCGGGCCTGGCCGGGTTGCATAATTATATCCTGCAGCACTCTAAAGTCAAACAGATCAGAACTTTCGGCCTCATCCAGTGGTTTATCCGAAGCATTATAAATCGATGGTATGCCTTTCAAGAGTTCATCGGTTTTTATCAAAGCATTACCGCTGATGTTCAATTCTCTTGCGGCCATACTCAGGGTGGTATCTTCTGGTAATTCCAGTTTAGCAATCCGCAACGCTTCTTTTTGCCGTTTCAGCCTCAGGTTTATTCTTGCCACCTTTTCCTGGTAATCGGCCTGGATTTGTTTCTTCTGCGCGGCGTTCCTTGCGGTTTGAGCATCGGCTTTATCCGCAAGTTTTGCAAGCTCTTCTTTGTACTCTGCTTCGAGCCGGGTTACCTTTCGCTTATTCTCTTTGTTCTCAGCGTCAAGCCTTGCCTTATTTTTTCCGGCTTCTGCTTTAGCTTGCTTATACTCGGTCGCCAATTTCGCCTTGTCACGATCATACTTGCGTTTAAGCTCGGACCGCTCAGCCTTGGCCACCTTTGCTTGTTCTTTAGCCTTAGCATCTAACCCGGCTATCATGGCTTTCTTTTCACGCTCTGCCTGGGCTATATCAGCCTGGACCTGTTTCTTGGTCTCAGCATCTAACTTTGCGTATCTGGCTTTCTCATCGCGTTCGGCTTTAGCTTTTGCCGCTGCTTCGCGTTTGGCCTTAGCGGCGGCTTCGCGCTTGGCTTTAGCGGCAACTTCGCGCCTGGCTTTCATTTCCTCGGCGGCTCTGGCTTTCTCCGCACGTTCGGCTTTAGCTTTTGCCGTTGCTTCATGCTTGGCTTGAGCGGCGGCCTCTCGCTTGGCCCTGTCGGCAGCTTCGCGCTTGGCTTTCATTTCCTTGGCGACTCTGTCTTTCTCTTCACGTTCGGCTTTAGCTTTTGTCGCTGCTTCGCGTTTGGCTTGAGCGGCGGCCTCTCGCTTGGCCCTGTCGGCAGCTTCACGCTTGGCTTTCATATCCTTGGCGACTCTGTCTTTCTCTTCACGTTCGGCTTTAGCTTTTGCCGCTGCTTCGCGCTTGGCTTCGGCAGCTCTGGCTTTCCTCTCTTGTCTCAACTCAACTTCGGTCTTGCCCGATGTAATTTTGGGTTGTGCTGTTTGTGCGGCACAACCTAAAAATGTCAAGCAAAGTAAAGCAAAAACAAAAGCAAGAAACATCCTTCTTATCACGTTATTCATAATTAGTCTCCTTGAATTAACAACTTAGGAACTATCTATACCCACAGAAAAGTGTGGAACAAGCCAAAAAATATATACCCTGCAAAAGCGGAAAAAAAACGCCACAGCACAGAGAGAGTATATAACTAAAGCAAAAAATATCAAAGAACAAACTGATATTATTTAAGGCAAAACTCCTCTTTTGAACCATTCATTATATAAGAAATTGAACACAAAAACAAGAAAAAATAAATTAATTCATTAATTTTATGGGAATTTATTTGTTCTTTTTCTGATATTACAGTTTGTCATTTCGGATTTCGGATATCACCCGCTAAAAGTCTTATAATAACTCAAGATTTGCCGTTTAATTCTATAAATGGTGCTCCTGCATGCTTGAAGCACTCCGCACAATTATAGCCCTATATCTAATTTGGGCTAGCACCGGGTGCTCAAAGTCAAATACTAAAATCTCTGCTGCCACAATTTTTTTTTGAATTTGGAGATATCTGCCTGCTCGAGAATCATATACTCTGATGTGCCCAGCAGGAAATAATGGAGAGGATGAAGAAATAGAACAACTCAGACGCCAAAATCCAATAGCATCTTCTGGTCTCTATTTGGTGATCCGTTTAATCCAACTTAACGGTAAGGCAGTGGTTTCGGATTTAACCACTGAACTATCCTGTCCTTGATTGCCCAGGCAGTAAAGAAGTTGCCCCCGGGGGTATGATGGCCATTATAAAAAGGCGCAAGATACTGATTGATATCCACCTTGTACCTTTTGTAATCTGCAGCGAAAACATCCCGCATATCAAAGACCGGAATAGGTTTATCTTTTAACCAGTCAACAAAACCCTGGTCAAAACGGGGCTCTCCAGACAAATGTTTCGCTACATTGCCTCGGCCAAAGGTAAGCATGATCATCAGTTTTTTGCCGGTATTTCCGGCAAATTCCTCTGCCCAGGTGACTACGTTTTGACTCGCAAACAAAGCCGCTTCAGTATGGATCTTTTTGATCTTTTTCGCCGTTTCGGTATCTGCTATCTTTTCGTCAGGAATACCGAACGTAACCGCCACTGGATTTATCAGTGAATCTGAAATATTTCTGCCGCCTTTGCGAGCGGCCATCACCATCTTCAGGATTGGGTCATCTTTGAAGGTTCGCCACAGGTAATCTTCGTCACAAAGTTTGTAAAGATCTTTAGATCGCTTCGAAATATTCTCTATCTGTTTACAGCTTCCTTTAGCCACATTCACCCTTAAGTGTGGCAGTGTAAATCCGCATCTTGAACCATAACCAAAGCGGATGCTCCGCCATGCATCGAGGTTACGGTAGTGATCATCATCCCATATATTAAGGATGATATATCCACCCGAAATATGCTTTTCGACCTTCAGCATCCTTCTGTAGGCCTGATAGACACTGTGACCGCCGACTCCGTAGTTACGAACAGGTTCTTGAATGTGAGCCGCCAGGTATTCTTCCCATGTTTCATTATTATTTGCCTGACTGCAATGCGTGAAACTATCGCCATAAGTACGAATACGGCTGGCTCTGTCAGGAAAGTTAATAACTTTGCGGGCACCATCGGATTCATAGCTATAGAACGCCTTAGAGCCGTCAACACCGGTACTGCCTATCGCCTCATGATGGATCCAGCCCAGCTCGGAATCATATTGAAAAATCTCGCCGGGGCGCTTGTCTCTGGGACCGTATTGGCCCGTTATAAAGTCTTCGACCCTCTGGCGGCCTGGTATAATCGAGCGGAGATATTCTCTGGCGCGTTCTTCATAACCGTTCTCCTGACCTTTCAATATGCCGTCAAGAGATAAGACTGCCAAAGGAGTTCCAACCATCCTGCCCAGAAATTCACGTCTCTTCATTATCTGACCTCCATAACAATACCATCTTCTCATTACTTTCATTACGTAGATAATACAACAAAATTGCCAAATAAGAAACCAACAAAACATTCCTCCTCATCAAGCGAGTATATGAAATCGATCCGCTGGTCTGCCTGCGCTGCGAGGGCCAGATGAAGGTGGTGGCTTTTATCTTCTAATAGTGTTATTACTTGAAATATTAAGGATTTGTGATAATCTCGTGCCATGAAATACACCTTGTTAATATCGATTGAATTACCATGTATCAGTCCCTTGGTGCACTAACAGGAAAGTTTTGAAAAGGAGAGCGCGATGAGTATTGAGTTTACACGGCGAGATATGTTGCGGCTTATAGGCGTCGGAGCAACGTCAATAGCACTGCCAAAAAGACTACAGGGTGCACAGAAAGACAGCAAGGGGAAACAGGCAGCGGAAAAACCGTTAACCTTTTTCGGCTGGTCGGATACCCATATACCGGTCCATGGCGATGGGAGCAAGTTATGGCCGGCCATTGATGCTATGAATCTATTGCCTGGTAAGGCGTACCCAAAGAATATCGGCGGCGTTGTTGATACACCGGCGTTCGTATTTAATTGTGGGGATATTACTGATTGGCCCACGCACCAGGCAAAAAAGACCTATGAGGACCTGATTACAAAACGATTGAGGTACCCCAGTTATGAAATATTAGGCAATCATGATGAGGCCGGGGCTGATGGCGTCGAGGGAGCACCGCCGATTATGAAAGAGTGGTTCAAAAGACGTTATGGGAACCTGAGTTATACGTTCGATCAGGGCGGGATTCATTTTGTGTGCCCTTTTTCGGCATACGATGAAAGTCTGGGCAGTCCGGCACAGGACATAACGACCGAAGCGATGGATTTTATAAGGAAGAATTTACACCGGCATTATTCGCCCGACCTCGTACCGGAAAAGTTGGCATCCATACCTCAAGGGACGCCTATCGTTGTAGCAACGCATTTATGTTTCGATGCGATGACCAATCGAGACGCGTTTGTAGATGCCCTGGGAGATGCGAATGTGATTATGGCCTTGGGCGGGCATTATCACAAGGCAAAGGTGACGCCTTATCAGGGTGTGAATTTTGTGCAGCTTCCGTCTGTGAATTCAGATTGGCCGGAAGTGACAGTGATTCGGATCACATCGAATCGGCTAATTGCGATTCCATATGATTACACTAAACGTCAATGGATAGATAATCCCGGAAAGATTTTAGATGTGAAAATCTCGAGGTGAGTTAGGGCAAGGGCAAGAATGTGAAGTAAAATGCCCAAAGAGGTTTGGTACTCTGCAAACTTATAAATTTTATCGGCCATTGAAAAAGTTACCAATTTTTATAATCTTATAATCCCTTGGAGTTATATGAGTTATGACATGAAGTTTTCTTCAGCTTTGGAGATAACGGGTCGTTGAATTGTATGTTGGTTGTGCGCGTAAACCTCGTTAAAACTGGGCCGTTTTGGGGGTATCAGTGTACGGCTTAGCGCTCCGGTTGGCTGGTAGGAACGGTCCAAAAGCTTCTGACAATCCGGTGCTCTAAGAACAAATATATGGCGCGCTATAAGGACCGTAAGAAATGTGCTTGCCAGATTATTATCAAAGGGATTTTCCTTGACGGCAAAGTAGATAATATGGTATAGATAATATTACTGAAGCTTGGGCCTGTGCAGTCGGGCATCTGCGTATTTTGGTTTTCCAGTGGGCGCAACTTATGTAATTTTTCAAATAGAGGAGGAGCTACCGTGTGTTATGCGAGGCACAAATTTGTGACGAGAAATCTGGGTTTCACATTAAAGATTTTACTTTTCAATTAACTTCCTATATTGAATTTTTGAATGAGGACTATTATGTGTAGAAAACTGAGTTACTCAATTTACGTAATATTTTGGCTTTGTATAGTACTGACATGCACAATCAAAGCTGCTGAGACAGATCTCGTGGGCTGGTGGAAATTTGATGAGGGATTCGGCGATGTTGCCCTGGATTCAAGCGACAACAACAACGAGATGACCCTTATCGGCGACCCGACGTGGGGTACGGATCCTGATCATAGAGGTATCATGGTTTTTGACGGCGATGACGACCATGCCTACATCGAAGGCACTCCCTTCGAGCTGCCAACATACACCATAGCGTTTTGGTTTCGCATAGATGGAGGCTCCGGTGACAGAGACCTCTTTTCGGCGAAGGGACCTTCAGGAGTAAATGGTGTTCTTTTGGAGATTGAGCCGGACGGCACCCTGCGCAATCTGCACCGATTCCCCTTTGCCAGTGGAGGCGGCTCCAATATCTACACCGAAGCCAGCTACGACGACGGTGCATGGCATCACGTCGCAACGCTCAAATCCGCCACTGAAATGTTGCTGTATGTCGATGGGCTGCAAGTTGGCTCTGAACCAGACACGACCCAGTTCGAGGGATCCCTTGGTGAAATCTGGCTCGGCACCCTTGATCAGAGAGCTATCCGGATGCTGCCCGGTGCAATCGACGATGTACGCATCTACAACCGCGTGCTGAGTGAGCAGGAAATTCAGACTATTATGGAAGGGCAGGCAGAACCGCTCGCTTATGCGCCGCAACCGGCCAACGCTGTAATATTAGAACAGACATGGGCTAACCTCAGTTGGGGGCCGGGAGACAATGCTGTTTCTCACAATCTGTATTTCGGCATCAACTTCGATGACGTCAACGACGGTACTGGGGAGGCGTTTGTTAGTAATACTGTTTCCACCTTTCAGGTAGTCGGCTTTCCGGGCTTTCCTGCTCCGGACGGCCTTCAGTTCGGAACGACCTATTACTGGCGTGTCGATGAGGTGAACGAACTGCACCCGGATAGTCCGTGGAAAGGTGATGTCTGGAGCTTTACGGTTCCTCCTCAAAAAGCCTATTCTCCCAATCCGCCAGACGGCGCCAGATTTTTAGACCCGGAGCTGACCCTCGGCTGGATGCCTGCATTCGGTACGAAATTACACTCAATATATTTTGGCGACAATTTTGATGATGTCAGCAATGCAGAAGGCGGTGCTTCCCAGGTAGCTACAACATATGATACCGGGCCGCTTGAATTGGAGAAGACTTATTACTGGCGGGTTGATGAGTTTGATGGTGCCTCAACGTATAGAGGTGACGTTTGGAGCTTCACAACAACAGCTCCCGGAGGCGGGCTCAGGGGCGAGTACTACAACAATTCCACCCTCAGCGGTGAGCCTGTACTGATCCGCTACGATCCGGGCATTGACTTTACATGGGGCACGGCTTTACCGGAGCCAAACATCATAAATGCCGACAATTTCTCCATGCGCTGGCGAGGTGAGGTGGAAATTGCGTTCTCTGAAGCCTACCGGTTCTATGTTGTCACCGAGGACGGTGTGAAGCTGTGGATCAACGACAAGCTGGTGATTGATAGATGGGACGTGTATCGGTTGAATGAGTATCGAACGAATCCCATCGAACTACAGGCAGGTCAGAAGTACGCGATCGAGATGTGGTCATATAACGATGATGCCGGCGCTACGGCACAGCTTCTGTGGGAAAGTCAACATCAATCCAAGATTGTTGTCCCGGCCGCAGCATTCTACCCACCTCTGCGGGCAGGTTCACCGAATCCGACGAACGGAGCTATAGATGTAAGCCAGACAACTATCCTGAAGTGGACAGCCGGTGAAAATGCAGCTATGCACGAAATATATTTCGGCACCGACGAAGAAGCAATACTCAACGCCAATACAAGCTCACCCGAATATAAAAGCAGCGGCAACCTTGGTTCCGAAAGCTATGATCCCGGAAAGCTACCCTGGAATACTGCTTACTACTGGAGGATTGATGAGGTCAATGACCTCAACTCTGATAGTCCCTGGACAGGCCCCATATGGAGCTTTACGACAGCCAACTTCCTTATTGTGGACGATTTTGAGTCATACAATGACTTTAATCCTGATGATCCCAAAAGCAACAGGATATTTAATACCTGGATAGACGGATTCGAAAAGGCAATAAACGGTTCTATTGTTGGTTATGCCATTCCGCCATTTGCCGAGCGAACTATCGTTCATGGCGGTTTCCAGTCGATGCCGTTTGCTTATGACAATAGTGTCGGCAAATCTGAGGCAACTTTGACATTGACTGAGACGCGTGACTGGACTGAGAATGGCGTTGACAGGCTGGTAATTTGGTATATTGGCGATACGATCAATGTCGCCGAACCAATGTATGTTGTTCTAAACGGTATCGCTGGTGTTGATAATGATAATCCTAATGCAGCACAGGTTACTGCCTGGACTGAATGGACTACAGACCTGCAAAGGTTTGCCGACCAGGGTGTGAACCTTGCTAATGTAACTTCGATTACACTTGGCTTCGGCAACAGAAATAATCCTGTAGCCGGCGGCTCTGGTATGATGTACTTCGATGATATTCGTTTGTATGCACCAGAACTGGAAACGCCGTAAGCAGTAAATTCACAATTTTAAGAGATAAAGCTTTTTATATGTGTGAAACAATCCCGAAAGTTTGGGATTTTGGTACGTGGCCAAAGCATGGTAATGTTACTCTTTTACAAGGAGGACTATTATGTGTAGAAAATTGATGTATCTGGTTTCTTTTATTTTGTTGCTGGGCCTACCTTTGAATAGCATGGCACAAGATATCGACACGGGTCTTGTCGGCTGGTGGAAATTCGAAGAAGCAAGCGGGACATTATATGACCAGAGTGATAATCATAATGACAGCACATCCGTTCAGGGCGTACTTTACCAGCAAGCCGGTCAAAAAGGGTTCGCTTTAGGCTTTGACGGAATCGATGATGATGTTACCGTAGGAACCAATGGAAGACCAACTGATACATTCAGTTTCGGAGGATGGCTGAAAACGTCGGCTACTCATGAAATTGATCCGGAATCGACATCCGGCACAGGTGGAGTAAATAGCCAAAGATATGCCTTCGATCCGCAACACGGAGGGGAAACAAACGGCGGAGCGGGACTATCGATTGGAACAAATGGTATTTTAGTGTATGAGCATGGCAGTAACTATATGCCGGCAACCGCCGTGTACGAGGCTGATATAGGAAGTGACTGGAATCACATCATGATAGTTTATGACAACAAACAGCCGACAATTTATCTTAATGGCATTGCCGTTCGTACAGGCCTTACTTCCCCAAGAGAGGTGGTAAATGCGCCAATCCACTTTGGCGGAATGGCATATGGTTATTTTGAAGGCCTTATGGATGAAATACGTATCTACAACCGAGCATTGTCGGCTCCAGATGTAAGAAAGCTGGCGGCTCGACCAAATGCATATAGCCCAACTCCGGATAAAGGAACCCTCCATGAGGATACGTGGTTGAGCATGAGCTGGTTATCAGGAGGTAATGCGGCATCGCACGATGTGTACTTCGGTGAGAATTTTGATGATGTTAGCGCCGGAGCTGAAAGCGTATTCCAGGGCAATCAGGCCTCGACGTTTTTCACTGTGGGCTTTCCCGGATTTCCTTATCCGGATGGTCTTGTTCCCGGCACAACTTACTACTGGCGAGTCGATGAGGTCAATGACACCGAACCGAATAGTCCGTGGGAAGGTGATGTCTGGAGCTTTAGTATTCCCCCAAAGACAGCTTACTTCCCTGAGCCGGCTGATGGTGCCCAGTCTGTTTTCCCGGAGCTTGTCCTTGAATGGACGGCGGGTTTTGGCTCGAAATTACACTATGTATATTTTGGTGACAATTTTGACGATGTCAACAATGCAACCGGCGGTCTTCCTCAGGGAACTTTGGGCTATACTCCCGATACACTTAAAATGGCCAAGACTTATTACTGGCGAGTTGATGAGTTCGATATCTTCGCCACATATAAAGGCGATGTCTGGAGCTTTACAACCGAGGGCGCCGTCGGCAACCCAAGCCCCGCTAATAGCGCTGTGGATGTAACGCAAACACCGATTCTAACCTGGACACCGGGAATTTTTGGTGCATCGCATGAAGTTTACTTTGGTACCGATGCAAGTTCACTTGAGCTTAAGAGCAGCGGCAACCTTGGCTCTGAGAGCTATGAACCCGGACTGCTCGAGTGGAATACTACTTACTACTGGCGTGTTGATGAAGCCAATAGCACAAACGCCGACAGCCCGTGGACAGGACCCGTCTGGAGCTTTGCCACAGCCAGCTTCCTTATTGTGGACGATATGGAGAGCTACAATGACATTAATGAAGGTGAGCCCGGCTCCAACAGGATATATCTGGCCTGGGTGGACGGATTCGATAATCCGTCAATAAACGGCTCTGTCGTTGGTCATACCAATGCTCCTTTTGCCGAGCAGATTATCGTTCACAGTGGTTTGCAGTCTATACCGATGTCTTACGACAATGCCGTTGGTAAATCCGAAGCGACTTTGACGTTGACTTCCAATCGTGACTGGACAGTCAAAGGTGTCAACACACTAACGATCTGGTTCAGAGGTGAAACAGCTAACACCGCTGAGAATTTGTATGTTGTTCTTAACGGCAGCGCGGTAGTCAATCATGATAATCCTGATGCTGCATTGATAAATAACTGGACCCAATGGAATATCGACCTGACGCGCTTTGCGGACCAGGGTGTGAATCTTGCCAATGTCAATTCGATTACACTTGGCCTTGGTAACAGGGCTAATCCGGTTGCCGGCGGCTCAGGTATGGTATATTTCGACGATATTCGACTTTATGCGCCTTAAACCGGAACCGGCAGCTAAGATTGCATAGTTGATAATGCAGATTTGTATTAACTCGGGGCCTATACTGATTGATTCGGTATAGGCCCCGGTTGTTTTAGGACAATAGCAGAGGATATCCACATAAATTGATAGAAAGTTAGACCAACTCAGGATTTTCTGCAGGACAGCTCTGAGAGAGTTTTTAGCTTTTTACAGTTGCCAAACTTAAGAGCAAGAATATCTGAAAGGTCTAAATCCAGATGCGCTTCACTCGCCCAGGGCGTACAAATGGCCGATTGTGCGTAAGTATATTTTGTTTTCGGCAACCGCAGGAGTGACAAAAATCTTTTCTGAGAAATTGTTCCTCGCCAGAACCTGCAGTTTGTCACCAACCTGGATGACCGTCACGATGCCTTTAACGGAGGCAGCGATAATCTTCTCGCCCGCAGCGATAGGTGAAGCTGTGTATTGGCCGGATGCCCCGATTCGTTCGCGGAAGAGTTCTTTGCCGGTTGCCGCCTCCAGGCAGGTTAACACACCGCCGTCCCGCAGGAGATAGAGTTTTCCCCGAAAATAGAGCAGCGAGGGCGTCTCGGGAATACCGCGCTGAATTTCCCAGGCCAGATGCGATTTACGGGCATCCTGTGTCGCTCCGGGACGAATTGCCAGAAGGTTGGGGCGGCTATGGGCGGCGAAGCCTGACATCGTTTGCATCCATTCGGCTTCACTTATGATGCGGTCCTTGTCATGGTCGAAGATTCTCAGCAAAGTGTCCATGCTCCTGACCGGCAGCCCATAACCGGGATTGTCTTTTGGCAACTCCGGTCGCTGTATAAAAGCAAAGCCTTTCGTCATTTCGTCGCGCTGTATTTGATTGTCGTGATTCCGGTCGAACTCATCGATGGTGAACTTCCAGGTTCTAGCGACATCCAACTTATCATCTCCTCGTCCACCCAGAGCCGCAGCGCCGGCAAACAGGAGCCCATCGCCGGTGACGGGGACACTGACTGTTTCCTGCGGAATGCCACCGGCCCACCATATCTCCTCACCGGTTGACGGATTGTAACTCGTCAGCCGTTTGGAACCCAACACGACAAGCTCTTCGGCCTGGCCATGACGCCAGATTATTGGCGTTGACCAGCCGGCCTTGAACAACGATCTCGGCTGCTGCCAGACCGTCTTACCGGTGTCTTGATGGACTGCCAGCAAACGGGAGGAACCGCCGTCACCGTCCAAAACGATGATCACTTTGTCTTCATACAATATGGGCGAGGCCGCCATTCCATATTTGCTTTTCGGCGTGTCGATTTTACGGCGCCAGAGTTCGTTTCCCGCATGGTCGTAACAAATCAGCCGTAGGTCCCAAAATAGACATAAACACGCTTATCGTCCGCGGCCGGCGTGGAAGATGCGGGATTATTAAATTGATGAAACCTTACCGTCGTTTCGGCCTGAACAACCTGCCGCCAAAGGATTTTGCCGTCCTGGCGATCGATGGCTAACGTAATAAGCTCCTTTTTATTGGCTGGCTCATAGGCTGTCAGAAAGATGCGATTGTTCCAAATGACGGGGGACGAGTGGCCGACGGGAACTGCTGTTTTCCATAGGACGTTCGATTCCGGACTGAAGTGAACAGGAATGCGGTCCGCCTGAATTACCCCCTGTCCATTGGGGCCTCGAAATTGATTCCAGTTAACCTTTCCTGCCTCGTCATTTGCTATCAGGTTGAATGAAAGGATAATGACAGCACAGATACCGGACTTTGCCGCTGCCTTGTATTGATGTTTGGATTGTATGGGCTCTCCTTTTTCTTGTTCGATATTTCCCGTATGAAAAAGCCCGGCCACACAAACAAGCCCTCCAATCCCGCTATAATATTAAAATCATCATCGAATTGCAACCAATCGAAGCCACTTTTTACAAATCCTGTACTGCCAACAATGCCTCGCTGCAGTTCGTATAGCCCATTAACACCACTGAACAAAGACGTATTTCAAGAAGATAAACAGATAACCGGTAAATCACTAATTACCAGTTTTGGAGACTCAAACTATCACCCCGGTACAAATTTTCAATATCCCTTGCAACAATCTCTGCAATGATTAGCTCTTTTTGAGACAATACCGGGGGCGGCTGCTTGACAGCATAATCGGTTGATTGTATCCGGGGCCTCTGGTCTGGAGTCTTTGTTTTCTGGCCGGGTGCTTTTCTTCTTATCGCAGTAATTTTCCGCTGCTCAGCCATAATCTGCTCAGCCAGGTCAAATCTCGGTATTTCATTTACTTCCTGAACTACATCACCAGGTTCAGTTGCACCGGTCTCGGCGGGCTGCGGGCGACTTGCGGAAAGTGACGAAGCCGCCTCTTTCAAAGTCTGCTTTTGCCCGTCTTGAGATGAAATATCCTTTATCCGGCCGGCTTGGTTTGCTGGCAAATCCTGCTCACGAAGTTTTTCTTTATTATAGGGTGGTAATATATCCTGTGCACGAATGACATCGGTTTCATTCTGTTTATTATTATCAGTATCGCTCACCACAACTGCCTTTTCTAAAATTCACAAATCCTGTTACAAACGTTTTACATAAACATAATAAGCGCCGCGTGAGTTGCCCCTGTTATCGATAAGCCACGTCTGCAGGCGTGTTTTGCCGGCTTTGAGCCGCAGATCAAACGTTACCGCGCGGGCATTTCCGGAAACAGGAGCGGTCACATCCTGGTCAGCGATTGTTATTCTGGCCTCGGTAGCGGTAATGGCCTTACCGCCGACAATAGCCTCGTTAATACCCGCATCCAGTTCCTTCGCCCAGCGTCTTAGTTCGAACTGATACCTGCCATCACGCTCGACTTCCACCGCCCAGAAACCATTGGCCTGCATTCCATTGAGGACGGCGCGCTGGTGCCACGGCACTTTCTCAGTATGCCAGTCGTGTGACATCAGACACGTCGGATTCTGTTTGTCCGAGCCGAGAATGGTTTCGCAATATTCATCGAAACGCTCTGAGACATCCGCCCACCAGTCTTCATATGCCCTGCGCAGTTTTTCGACTGCCTGCGGGTTCCTGTCGGCTATATCGCTTTCTTGCTCCGGGTCGGCTTTTATATCGTACAGCTCCTTGCCGTTTATCAGCCGCCACTTGTCCGTCATAACCGCACTCTTACGCCATTTTTCAGGATGTTCGATTCGCTGTGAGTCGGTAATCAGTATACGATCCGGCCAGCTCTTATCCTCACGCCTTAAAAGCTGAACAATACTGTCTCCGTCGAACTTCACATCTCGTGGCTTCTTTGTTCCACATAACTCAATAAGTGTCGGCAGTAAATCGACATGAGCAGTCAGGCGATCAACGTCAATACCCCCAGTCAGACCGCCATCCGGCCAGCGGATAAAACAGGGTACCCGATGACCACCTTCATACTCGGAGCCTTTCTTGCCGCGCATTGATCCGGCGTAGCTGCCGGAGGTCCCGTTGTCGGTCATAAAGATAAGTATGGTATTCTCTTGAAGGCCAAGCTCCTCGAGGCGGCGCATAAGCCGGCCCATATTCTCATCGATGTTCGTAATCATACCATAAAAATTGGCCTGATTTTTCTCGACACCTTTATCCCTGTAAGGCTTGCTGTATTTGTCGGCGACATTATAAGGTCCGTGTGGCGCATTGGTCGGTATGTAACAGAAGAACGGGCGAGCCTTGTTGGCTTCGATGAATTTCATTGCTCCATCAAACCATATATCAGTGCAGTAACCTTCAAATTTTTCCGGCTTGCCGTTGTGGAAGTATGTGTCATCAAAGTAATCATTTCCCCAGTAGTCGGGCCCCTGTCCAACTCCGCCCCCGCCATGTATCAATACCTCGCCGAATCCCCTGTCCTGGGGCCGGAACGGGTAGTTGTCACCTAAATGCCATTTGCCGAATATAGCCGTGCGATAGCTGTTCGCTGAGAAAACATCGGCCATTGTCACCTCGTCTTTGCGTAAAAGTGACCGGCCCATAATGGTGTGCCATACTCCTGTCCGGTTGCAGTAATGTCCCGTCATCAGCGCTGCACGGGTAGGTGCACAGGTAGGACCAACATGAAAGTCGGTCAGCCGGATGCTCTGCGTATATAGCCTGTCCAGATTGGGCGTTTGAATAACAGGGTTGCCGTGACAGCCCAAATCGCCATACCCCTGATCGTCGGTCATTACTAAAACGACGTTAGGACGTTTTCTTTCGGCCGCATTTGTCCGACTCATACCACCACAGCCCGGCAATATCGATAGTGTTCCACTCGCAACTGCTGCAAAACCGACAGTTTTAAGGAACTGCCTTCTTGATTGATTGTCCATATCTTTTTCTCCCTGTTATCAGTTATTTTTCCACAGGCCCGATAGAAAGCTGTGTAAAATCACCCGGCTTAAACTGCTCTATCAGAGCATTAACATCGTCAACAGTAACAGCCTTAATCGCACTGATGTCATCTTCTACTGTACGGTACTTCTCCAGATACAGCCAGTTCGAACCCAGGTCGCCCAGCCGTCCCATCGGAAGCTCATTCTTGATAACCAATGCGCTCAATACCTTGTTCTGTGCCTTTCTTAATTCATCTTCGGTTATGCCGTCCCGGGACAAATTTTGAAAAATACCGCTGATGGTTTCGAGCACCTTGGCAACATTACCGGTGCTGCAGCGGATATAACTGTAAAACGCCCCTGTGCCGTCCATCGGCCCGAACTGCATTGATGCCGCTTCCGCCAATGCCTTGTCAACCAGCTCCCAGAAAAACCGAGACCCGACACTGTCGCCGACGATAATTCCTAAAAGAGACGCGGCAAACCGCCTCGGGTCCTGAGCAGACAGGCCGGAACTCATCAGACATATATGCTCGCGAGCCAGGTTTGATTTTTCAGTTCTCTTTTTCTTTTTGCTGCCGTCATAGTGCTCCAGCTTTCTTTCGACAGCCTGCTGCCGCCACTTGCTGCAGGAATTTGAAGCAACCGAACGGATTTTCTCCCAGTCAAAATTGCCCGCACAGGCCAACACCATATTGTTCGGTGCATACCGCCGGGCGAAATAGTCCCGCATCTGCTCAGATGTCAGATTATCTATACTTTCCTCACTGCCCAGAACACTATTGCCGCATGGATGACCGTCGAAGTGCAGGCTTCTGCATTGGTCCATAACGTCAAAGCTCGGCATGTCCTTATACATTGCAATTTCTTCTTTTATTACATTTTTCTCGATATTGAAATCATCATCCCTCAGCGCCGGCCTCATCAGCTCTATCCACAGCCCCATTACATCAAGCAGATATTCCGGAAGAACAGCGGCATAATAGACAGTATATTCCTCAGCGGTACCGGCGTTGAACTGCGCCCCTGTCCTGTCGAAGGCCTCATTTACCTGAAGGGCGCTTAGCTTATCCGTCCCTTTAAACAGCATGTGTTCGAGGAAATGTGATACACCGTTGATCTGTTCGTTCTCATCACGTGAGCCGGTTTTGACGAAAAAACCCACTGCCGCCGATTTGGCGGATTTGTTAATTTCGCCGATTATATTTAAACCATTGTCCAATTGTTCTTTTTTAAATTCCATCCGTTGTCCTACTTAACAGTCACCTGCTTCGGGCCTATTGTCACAACCGTAAAATCTTTGAATTTATTGCTTCTCAAAAAACCTAAAACCGAATCAACACTGGTTTCCTCGATTTTCTCTTTAATTTCATCCAGGCTCCGAATCCTGCCCAACATATAGTAATCGCCTGCAATTGAGCC
>CAZWME010000003.1:20174-21473 GCA_964634515.1 uncultured Pirellulales bacterium
GGCCCGACTGCTGGACGATTCACTGCTTAAAATCAGCGAGCTTTGAAGTCCGACTTTGGCCCTCTGGATTTCCTCTTCGCTGATTCCATCGCTTAATTCATTAAACTGCTGGATTATTACATCGAGTGTCTCCTGAGCCTTGTCCGGCGTTGTGCCGGCATAGCACATTATGCCAGCCGCTTCTTTGAGGCTGTGATACCGTGCTCCAATTGCATAGCACAGGCCCCGCTCTTCCCTGACCTTCGTAAATAATCTGGCGCTCATACCGCCTGATAGAACCGATACAGCTACCCTGGCATTATAATAGTCCTCATCCGTTGGTTTAACTGTCTCAGTCATCAGGCCGATATGCACCTGGGCACCGTCATTATCTAAATGTGTGTATTTGCCTGCTTTGGAGCCTGACGTTATGTGGCCTGCGTTTTCCTGACGCCCGGTCTCAAACTGTCTTTCTATTTGTTGACAAACCGCGTCAAAATCGTATTTACCCGCAACCGCAAATATCGTCTGCGAAAGATTGAAGTTGTCCTTTATAATCTGCCTGGTTTTTTCAGACGTCAAAGCTTTTAATTCCGCAATATCTCCGACAGGACTGCGCCCCAAAGGGCTTGGATAAAACTGCTCTCGCAGCTTGAGCATAACCTTCTGCCGCGGTTCATCATCCAAAGCCAATACCCCATCAACTGCCAACTGCCTCGCCAATTCAAACTGGTCGTCATCGAGGCTGGGTTTAAGTATAATGTCCGCATACAAATCCAGGGTCTGAGCAAGGTTGCCTGCTTCCAGTGCCGCCCCGACAGTGATATGCGAGCTTCCAACAGAACGGCTTCGAGCCAGGCCAAGGCCATCAAGCTCATCACTAAGCTGGCGGCTGTTTCTATCTCCGGCGCCCCTGAAAATCCATTCGGCAATAACACCTCCGGCTCCGCAGCAACCATCCGGCAGCAAGGCCGCCCCGGCCGGCAGCATAAAACCAAACGCCACGGACTCAACCGCCTCCATCGGCTCGCCAAGGAGTACCATTCCGTTCTTCAAAACGTGCTTATCAAATTTTTCTGTCATTGGTCGGTTCTTTTCAATATAAAAGAAATTCTGCAAAACGAGGCCGGATTGTACCAGTAAACAGAAAATTGTTCAACAGCGAAATTAAAAGCGCCGTTTCTGCCCTAAAAGCGAACAAAAAACACCACCGAGCAGACGACCCGGCGGTGATTAAATACTTTAGTAACAGCCTATATAATAAACTTATCTATACTGGCTGAAGGTACTTGTACTTTGGCTACTTATTAAGCCCTATCT
>CAZWME010000003.1:21483-23684 GCA_964634515.1 uncultured Pirellulales bacterium
TGCTATTCAGGCTTTTGAAGTAAATGCCCTCGACTATCTTCTCAAGCCATTCACGGACCCTCTGTTCGACATCTTCGTTATATTCATTTTCTGATAATTGAATAGCGGGTCTCCGCCACGCTTGTATTTTTCCTCCATCCGCTTTCGTTACGACCTGCGTCAAAAGAAAAGAGTGCACTATCGGGTCGAGTTTCTCTCCGAGAGAGTAAACTTGTCTTGCAATTTCTCTCAACGACAGTTGATGCTCTTTGGACTCCTGCATTGCAATATTCAACCTGAATTTCTCATTCGTGGGCAATCCTTCTGCTTTAATTTTTTCCTCCAGTTGGTTTGCAATGTTGACCCTTACATCAACATCACAACCGGGCGATTGTCTCACTCTATCATTAGAGGGCAAAAGCAAATACCAGTTAATTCTTACACCATCATGTGTCAGCCGACCAAGCAGAATCTGGTGGTCATAGGAATACGTTCCGTCATATCTATCAAACAAATCTGATTGTCCGTAATATGTCCATGGATGACCGGTTCCAATTTCCCGCCTTGTCTTATCGCTAAGACGAGTTGAACAAACAATATATTTCAATCCTTTCTCGCATGTTTTTAATTCATGTACGGCAAATACAAAACCCAGACATTTTCTTGTAAATATTGCCGTATCCAAGGGAAATTGCTCTTCGATTAAGCCACGTGGACCGACAATTTCCACATTTGAATCAAAGTCAGGTAAAAACAAACTTTTATCAATTTCTATATCGTACTTTATAGTAGCGACTGATCTAATTTCCTGCCCACCCCTTTGCTCTACATTCTCAAACTCCAATACACGATTGTTTTCGTTTACCCATACACTTACTTTTTCATCTCCGCCTGAACTTGACAGGGCATACATATCACAGGAAACACCATCAATAACTTTATCGCCTGAAGGATCCCTTTCGGGATTGAAGCGAAGCCACTCATAAAGGTCTTTAGCCCATTCATCGGGATCTCTATAACTGCTGATTTTTGCTACAAGTTTATCCCCTACCGTGTATCGCCATTCATATTGCTTGTTATCAATTCGGATTTGTGTTTGGTCTTCAAAGCATTCTTCTTCGTGAATTCCTTCCTCACGGTCATACCAAATTTCCTGGTCCTTGAACCAATGTCTATCTCGATACTCATTGATAACAACATGTATTGAGTGAGCTTGTTCAAAAGCCTTTACCACCTGTGCATAGAGTGTCTTCTGGCCGTCACTAAATAAAAAGAACAGCCCAATGATTAACACTGCCGCTGCGGCGAGTTTTGTAATTTTGCTTTTCATAATAATTCTCCAGATTTGTTTTCGTTGAGGTTGCTTGCCTAAAGCAGTAAGCAGGCCTTGTTCGAGTTTTTCGCGATGTTCAGAATCAGGAGTATCATCAAACTTTATATTTCTAACGAAATCTTCAAATTGTTTTTCGTTATCGTTCATTTTCATTTACCTCTGATTTCTCCGTGAACGCTGTTGCTAAAATCTTTCGCAGTTTGGCAAGTGCCCGCGTCAACTGGCTGCGGACGGTACCGGGACTGGAACTAAGAACCTCGGCTATTTCAGTTAATTTCAGATTTTCAAAAAAACGCAGTGTGATGATAGTTTGGTACCGCGGCTTCAATGTAAATACCGCTTCTCTTAGAAGTGCCAGTTTATCAGCCGGCTCTTCACAGTCAGCGACCCGACTATTAGTTTGCTCGCGAGCGACTTTCAAAATACGTTTTCTTCGAGCGGTTTTTCTAAAATGGTTATTAACAGTATTGGTTGCGATTCTATAGAGCCAGCAGCGAAACTGCCTATCATTACCTTTGAAACCGCCAATATTCTCAATAACTTTAAGAAATACCTCGGAAGTAACGTCTTCGGCCATATGCCTTTCAAACAGCCGGTGCAGGCAATAGCGAAATACGGCATCATAATGGCTGCGATACAACTGCACAAAAGCTGTGCTGTCATAACGGGTCCGGGCTATTAACAGCTTCTCATCAGTCGCTTTGCTGCAATTATCCACGCTGATTACTCTCCGGAGTTTACAGGTGCCAACTATCATCACCATTATAAATGCGCAGCGGATAAAAACGTGGCAAAAAAAAGCAGAAATAGTATCATTCTTTTAGAAACCATGGACAAATTGTACGGCTTAATATTCGACGTTGACGGCGTAATTGCCGACACCGAGGCC
>CAZWME010000004.1:0-23437 GCA_964634515.1 uncultured Pirellulales bacterium
GCCAAAGTTCGGGGGCCTTAGGCGAGACCCTGAAATAAGCATTAACGAATTCCCGGCGCATCTTCCTGTTGCGAATAAAATATATGTCTGCTTGCGGAGTTTGCCGGTGTATGAAATCCAGGTCTGCTTTTTCTTTCCCGCCTGCATAATGGAAGTCAGGACCTATGCCGCGTTCCAAAAGGATATCTCTCAGAGAGCGGCCCCAGATGATTTTCCCTTTGTCATACCGATGTTCGAACACATTTTTCCCATCACAGTTTCCCCATAGCGAATCGGCGAGTTCTTTTACCTTTTGATCGCGGACGGGATAGTCGATAAGTCCGTTTGATTGTGTTGGCTTCGGGCCGATCACAGTGCCCCCGGCAGTGACCAGATCTTTGATTTTTTGCAGGACCTGAAGATTCATATCTTTTCGGTCGGGCAGGACTAAAAGCTCGTATTGCATCCCATCTGGCAGTGTGAAGCGGCCGTCTTTGACGCTCATTCGGTTCAGGATGACTTCGGCGTTTGTTACATCGTAGTCGTAACCATATCCGAGTGACGGATCAATATTTTTGGCAGGTACAAAATTAAAACCCTGGTCTCCGTAGTAGTAACATACATCTGCTACGAACAGGCCCTGCTGGAGCATGAAAGAACAACGAGAGAGATAATCGATAAAAGGCTTTGCCTTTGGCCACCACGTCAGGTTAGGCGTCAAATGGCTTCCGGCGCCATAAACCCAGCCGGGTTTACCGGCCTCCGGAGGTTGATGGGAGGAGGTATGCCAGACAACATGATTCATTCCTTCGCAGAATGCGCGGTCGGCGGAGGGCTTGAGGTCGAAGGGGCCATCCTGCCAATGGCGAAATCCGGTAAAGGCCTCCATATGCACTCGCCGGCGGCCATAGATGTGGGCGGCACAGGCGGTTTCCTTTACTATCCAAAGCTGGCTTCGCTCCTGCCTGAAGGGCCAGAACTCGCCGCGCATTTCATCTATAGAACCAAGAGCTTTCAATGCATCGACAGGAACCTGATGTACCGGCGGGCCGGGGCCTCCGGCTTCAGCCTCGATTCCCAGACCCGCCCGGTTGGCGGTTTCGCTTGCTGAGCGGTAATAAGCATCTACAAGAAGATCGCCCAGCATTTTTCGATAGTCATAAAGGAAGCGAGAATTAATATCTTCATTTTCTATGATGCAACCGGCCAGGGCAGGCAGATAGGGTATCATATCGTAATGACAGTATTTGGTGAACTGCTCGATGAAATCCGGAGTCCATGTAGCTCCCCTTACCTCATAACTCGGCAGGTAGAGTTGTTTCAGAGGGGTGGATCTTAAATCACCGAGTTTTTGTTTCAAGCGGTCGATAAGATATTGAATAAATTCCCGGGTGGCTTCATGGCTGAAATGGTCGGTTGCCAATCCATCGGAATTCGGGCTGGGGACTTTTAGATTCTCGCCTGTATTGGCGCAGACGAACCGGATGATAGTCCATTGGCCGGGCGGGATTTTCCATGTCAGCCTTCCTTCGGCAGTAACCTGTTTCGTAAGGTCAAGGATTTGGGAGCGATCTTTAATGACCAGAGGAGGTAGCCCGGTTGAAAGCCAAGTTCCACCGGCGCCGGTTTTTTGCCCATCATTGAGATTGTCAGCATTCCATTTTGTATCGGATGCCCTCTGGGAATTGGAAAGAATAATTAGAGCCGAATCCTTTGTCCGATCGACGTCTTTTGAGGCGGCTATGTTGTTTCCAGAAGTATCATAGACCTCAAATTCAGCGAGCTGTACCATATTGAAATCAGCATTGTAACCATTATAAATTCGCAGCCGGACATAACGTGCATCCACCGGTTCGAAGTTGAAACGCTGGGGATTAGTATTCGGCTTTAAACTGTCTCGGATAATTTCAACAAAGGATTGTTCTTCGAGACTATCGGTACTTACGGCTACGGAAAAGTCTTTGGCGAAAAGATGAAGAGCTCCATAGCGTCTGGGATTGTCACTTGGGGCATTATAGAGAATGACGTGGTCGATGCGATGAATGTCAGCTCGCGGCAATTTGAATATGAATTCATGTGCCGGCTGTCTATTGGCCTCGGGGATGGCCAGTACCGCAACGTTCTTAACAAAAGCGGGTTTGCCGTCCGGAGTCTTTGGGCTGTTCGGAGGAAGCTGGGGAAAGGGAAGGACTTTGTCATAATCAGCAGGGCCTTTGAGACGGATTTTCGTGTGGTACAGGCCCATACTTGCATGGCGGGGCTGTACCCAGGAACCGCCCAGGTCCCAACTGCTGCAGGCCGCTAATTGGACATCGAGATTAAACCTAGCGGCGAGTTTCAGAGTATATGCAATGTTCTCGATGAATTCATCGCTCATATACGCCGGACCCGGTGCCGGTGCCGCCTTAGTATCGCCCCGTGCTCCCATGTCAAAGATGCACAGACCGCCAATACCTTTTTCACTGAACTGTTTCAATTCGGTTTCAAGGTAGTTGCGGTTTACGTATCCATTTAGCCAGAGCCAATAAGCCGATGGCTTGGCAGCTTTAGGCGGGTGTAGAAATCCGGCAACCAGCGGATTGGTAACATCTGTTTGTTCAGGCACTCGTGCCTGTACGGGGATTGATAATATTACAAGCAGCAGCAAGAGATTAAGAGTATTTCTGTATTTCATATTCACTTATCCTCCGGTGTAACAATCACACTTTCTATATTCAGTATCTCGGCGATCTGTTGAATTGTCCGGGCATGGTGACCGGCGCCAAGTGCAAAATGATGGGTCGGTCCTTCGGCCACCCACTTTTTAAGAAAGGAGCGGACATCAGGTTTGAAGAATCCCCGTGTATTCGTATTGCCTGTCGGTGGTATGGGGCCGTGTACGCTTTCGCCTTCTGCGAGAATAAATTTGAACCGGCCGTTGGCTGTGAGGCCTATGCTGAGCATAGTAATCGGGCCTTCTTTGATCTTAAATTCGACACTTGCTCCGGCCCCCGGTTTCCCGTGATATTTGGACAGGCTGCGAAGGACAGGTTTGCTGTCGGCAATATTGATATGATGCGGCCCATCGTGGCCGACCATGACAAAACCCTCGTTAAAATCGATGGGGTGGAATTCCGCAAAACTTCCCCCGATATCCATGCGATCCATAATCAGCATGGCAATGCAGGTCTTCAAATCAGACTCACCGCACATTGGAAAACCGGCGGAGGTGAGCAGAGAATTGCCTACAATCAGATTAGTAACCAATTGGCGCATCGGACTGCCCTCTTCGCCTTCGTAATAGTAGGCAAGGCCATCCAAATTATACTTGTCGACGAATTTATCTAATGCTGCGGCCACACGAGCGGAAACATGGAGGTCTTTTTCGGTGAGTTTTTCGGTGATGGGATCAGATTTCGCGTCAGGTGTTTCGAAGAGATCGAGAGTTTGTGTTTTTTTGTTATTTATTTCCTCTTCGGTGACAGTATATTCCAGCTCCAGGAGATCATCGGCCTCTGTTTGAACTATGTGACAACCAAATGCCGCGGTCAGCGCGGTATGGTCCGTCTGCATATCCAGCATGTGTTCGATGGGATGGCCGAAATGACCAATCCGGGCCCGTTTAAGGTCATGCAGAACCATCGCGATATTACACCATTGCGTGATTTCTCTGTTTGCCGCCGGGTCATCTTCAAGGGTGCCAAGGATAACGGGGGGAGGCTTTTTGCCCATGCGGATGGCAACGCCGGTGAATTCAGGCACAGCGCATAAATCATCATTGCACAACTGCATGTAGGTGGAGGCTTTGGAATAGTCCAGGGCTTTTAAGGGCTGAAGCGCGACCAGAACGATTGGGACGTCCAGCCCGCGAATGATCGCTCCGAATGATGCCGATGTGGCATAGGTTAGCATGTGGCAGAATACCAGGTCAAGGTCTGCGGCCCTTAGCTTCGGCAACATTGCATAGGCAGATTCAGCATCGTCTGCGATGCCGAAAGATGTTACCTGCACTTCGTGGGCTTTCACCCGGTCGGTGAAAATATTAAGCTTGTGAGTAAGTTCATCGAGCAGACCGTCGAACTGAGGCCAGTATTTATGGAAACCAACTCCGAAAATACCGATGTTAGCTGTTCTTTTTTTTCGTCGTTTTACGTTCATATTTATTGCTCCTTATGCCCTCTCAAAAGCGTGTTTTCCAGCGCGGATCCAGGGGGTTTTGGAAACAAGAGGCTGGCTATAGCCCCCGTGATGAAGGTGGGAAAAATGGTAAAAGCCCCGAACCACCATTTAGGGACATCAGTCAATATCCAAATGAGCGCCAGACATATAAGTCCGACCCCAAGTCCGGTTAGAACGCCGGGTAAATTCACGTGCGGCATCAGCATCCCGAGAAGATAAATGGCCAGCAGCATTCCCAGCGAAGTCCCGGCGATTACCGTAATGATTTCAAAGACCGTATCGCCGAGAACGGGAACAAGGATAGCCGCACCAATCACGATCACACCCAGTAGGGAGGTGAGAATTCGACTGATTCTCAGGGACAGTTTCTTACCGGACAGCCAGTCGTAAACAATGACCGATGTCACTCCGTTGATTCCGCTGTCTATAGTACTCATGGCCGCCGCAAACAGACCGGCCAGGATAAGACCAACCAATCCGACTCCATGCAGTTGCGTAGATACGAAATAGGGCAGGATTTGATCTTCCTTTGCGATTGCGATACCGGCGGCAGGTAAGCCAGCGCCGCCCGGCTGGCTGTAAAAAGAGAACAGCGCCGTGCCGACCAACAGAAAGAGCAGACCGAGCCCAGCGTTGATTGCGGCACTGAGGATAACCATACGTCGCCCTCCGGCCAGGCTGCCGGCGCAGACATAACGCTGAATCATATTCTGAGAGACCGCGTAGCCGGGCAGGTACATGAACAGGCCAAAAGCCGCTGCCGTGAATACGGTATTTCTACCTGTGAAATTCTCCGGCGCCAGAAGATTAGCGTTGAGGTGGAACATTTGAAATTTATTGTTCTCCGATGCAATCGCCCAAAAAGCCGACCAGCCTCCATCGACCCTGCTTATGGCAAGGAACATAACGGCTATAATCGCTCCTCCAAGAACGACTGCCTGCAACACGTCAGTCCATATGACGGCCTTCAAACCGCCCATGACGGTATAGATAGTTGAGAAAGCCCCGATAGAGACGAGCACGAAGTAGTACTGAGCATGAGTTAATTCCATTACGGTTTGCAGGGTAAGTGCCACCGCATAAAGCATTGTGCCCATCCATCCGATAGCGTACACACAGTAAAGGCCTGAGCCGATGCGCTGTGCGGGCATACCAAACCTTCGCCCGAGATATTCGTATCCGCTGCTGACCTTCAGGCGGACGTACATCGGGACAAAAATCCACCACAGGATCGGAGTGATGACAAATGGGATGAAGAGAATGGTCAGATAGAAACTGAAGTCCTGGTAGGCACCTCGTTGAGGAAGCCCAAGGAAGGATATGGAACTGAAACTTGTGGCGAACATTGAGACTCCGACGACAAACCAGTTCATGTTCCTTCCACCGAGAAAATAGTCTTCGTTGTCCTGCTGGCCTCTGGCACTTCTGACAGCCAGGCCAAAGACCACGGCAAGATAAGCGGCGCACAGGCACCAATCTATGAGGCTCAAATTGGTCATGAAGTTGAGAACCAACAGTAGAGACAAAACCAGAGAAGTTTCTTATATAATAACGCTCCTTATCTTATAGAAAGGCGCCCGGATAAGTCAAGGCATAATTGGGATTTGGCTGAGATGTGGCCCATTTCCGTGTACTTGAACAGGCAGAAATAAGAGATTTTGGCAAGATTGTGCAGTTATAACTATTTTCCATCCAAATGAGTATTTTCTGCGATGAACAGTATTGTTTTTTTCGTTATCAAAAAGGTGTTCTTGTGCACTTATATATAGATACTATCTTTTTTGATAAAGGTAAGGTTGCGGGAGAAAAGAGATTAATTATGAAGAGTTTTTTAGAACAACGAAATGTTTATTGGGTATTAGTATAGTTAGGTGGCAAGTGACAGGCTAATTTGTAAGATAATGACCGAAACCTTGAATTACCGACAAAAATTTGGTATTATGGAATCGTCAAATATAAAGTAATGTAATAAAATTGATGGCAAATAAGGAATTCCGGATTACATTACCGATTATTTTCAAAAAATGTATTGAATTGTAGAACCCCCATACCGATAAGAAACACATGTAAGTGATTCAATCCTGTGGGTGAGGGAATCATTATGTCGAAAAGATTCTTTATATTTCTGTTATTCTGCTTATTTGCCGTAAATAATAATCATGCCCGGCCTTTAAACCAGCCGGGTATTGACAGTTTTATTGTTGTATTGAAAGAACCATCCCTGAGCAGGAGTGCATTTGATGAACGGGGGAACTCTTTATATAAGGGAATTTCTAAACGTGAGAATCGACGTGTCGAACACGTGATGAAGCGTCGCAGAAAGCTGCGAGAGAACCTCAGCAATTTTGAGAATCGGTTAAGAAAACTTTCTCCTGATATCGTTCCGCGGCGCCGATTTACCGGCCTTATAAATGGCCTGTCTCTTGAAATTCCGGGTAGGATCGCATCGAGAATTCGGTCCCTGCCTGAGGTGTTAGCAATAGTTCCGAACCGGAAATACAATCGCCTGCTAACGAAAAGCAATGATCTGATGAATGCGCATTTGGCATGGCAGCTCAGCGGCGGCCAATCGCTCGCCGGACAAGGGATCAAGATCGGCATTATCGATACGGGGATAGACCACACACATATAATGTTCAATGATGAGGGATATGAACTTCCAGAGGGATATCCGCTCGGTGAAACGAATTTCACAAACAATAAAATTATTGTAGCGCGTGTTTTCACCAAGGCCGGAGACTCGGTAGAAGATTCGACTCCTCGCGACCGGAATGGACACGGGACACATGTAGCATCGTGCGCAGCGGGAAGCATGAATACCATTTCGCCTTTGGGATTAATCTCAGGTTTTGCACCTAATGCTTATTTGGGAAATTATAAGGTTTTCACAAGTGATTTTACTACATTAGAGCAAATCATTGGAGCACTTGAGGCCTGTGTGGAAGACGGCATGGATATTGTGAATCTCAGCTTGGGTTCCGAATCTTATATCAATACCCTCCTGGACCCCGAGGCCCTGGCAATCAAGAATGCGATAAAGGCGGGAGTGGTTGTCGTTGCTGCTGCGGGTAATTCCGGTAAATCAGAAACAATCGGAGCTCCGGGACAGATTCCGGAGGTAATCACGGTCGGCTCTCTAACAAATGCTCACAATAGCGTGTTTCCCGATGAGACGTCTATCGCAATGATGAATGTATATGCCGATGGGAGAGAAATTTTAAGCGAAGTAGAAGTAGTTTTAGCCCCGGACCCGGTTTCTTTCTCAAGGCCGTTTCTCGGGCGCTTCGAACTTGTTGACGCCGATAATTATGACGGCCGCAGTTTCGGGGGCGATCAGGATGGTCTGGTTTGTGAGAGCCTGCTTGGTGGGTATGTGGATAATAAATGGATTTTGGTCCAGCGGGGTATTTGCACATTCACGACCAAAATCAACTATGTGCAGGAAATCGGTGGCTGGGGTGCTCTGATCTATAATAATAGTGATGCAGAAGAGGGCCCTGACGAGTTATTTCAGAAACCAAGCGCTCCCGACACTCAAATACCTTCATATTTCTCGTCGCGCAATACCGGATTGTTGATTAAGGATGCTATTGCAACATCGAGTATCGTGGAAGTAGAATTCTATCCTGCTGTGCCCGAGGAGAGAGAGCTAACTCCTTTGGGATTAAGTACGTTTTCTTCTTTGGGGCCATCTCTCAGTTACTCCGTTAAGCCCGAGATAGTTGCGATTGGTGAAGGAAGTTATGCTGCTACACAAGATGAGTTTCCCGGTGAATTCCCGTACAGCTTCTTAGAGCGAACTGCATTTGATTTGTCCGGTTTTAGTTTCAGTAATGGAACCAGTTTTTCCTCACCCCGTGTGGCGGGGGCCACCGCCCTCATCAAACAAATGAATCCCTCTTGGAAACCTGAAGATATCAAATCGGCAATAGTCATTTCTGCCGAACGTCCTTCGAATATTGCTTCGATGTCCGGGATGGAACGGGGAGGGGGACATATTGATCCAGTTAAGGCCATGAATCTTCCTTTGATCGCTACACCGGCGACCATAAGCTGGGCAAATTTATTGGTCGATAGCCTTACTGAATCCGAGAGAATTGTCAGCTTAAGAAATGTATCGCAGCAGCCTCAGTCGATTTTCATCTCAATGGAATTATCTCGCACAGATTTAATAGAATCTGTCGATATTGTCCCTAATCAATTTGATTTGGCGCCGTCTGAGAGTATCGAGGTCCTGTTAAAACTGAAATTCAATCCCCCATCACAGCTCGGAGAGTTCGAAGACATAAGTGGTGACGTGATCATCGATATGGATAATCAGGCGGAAGTGCTCCGCGTTCCTGTGTGGGCGCGCGTTATGAAAGTTCCCGCTCCTGAGGGAAATGTATTATTAATTGATGATGACGGCGGCGACTCTATCCAGAATCAATATATCGAAGCAATTGACCTTGCAAGTTATGAGCCAGCTTTGTGGGACGTCAATGCACTCAATGCTTATCCTTCTCTTGAGTATATGCAGAACTTCCAGGCGGTTTCATGGTTTATGGCCACTACATCACTTAACGCCGTTTCCGAGAATGAAATGCAGGTGCTGCTGTTGAACTATCGAACCAGATTCAACGTAGAGCTGACACGATATTTAGCACAAGGGGGACGGCTGCTGGTTTCAGGTATGGATTGGAGCGACCTACATGAACATACTCCATTCGGACAACAGGTTTTACATATTTTAGGATTTATGCATGATCCATTTGTCAGCTACTCGACCGACGGAGAGATTTTATCTCAGGAGACCACTTTGTATATTTCTGAAATGACCGATAGTCCCATCGGTGAGGGGATATCCGGTTTGAATGCCGAATTCGATGCAAACTTTCCGAATATGACGGATATCTTAATTTTGGATGATAGTGATGTGGCAAAACCGGCTCTTTTCATTAATCAGAATCCTGAAGATGTGATTGGGATTACCGCCGAGACCGGCAGTTATCGTGCAGCGTTCTTTGCTTTTGCTCTTGAGCGAATATCAAACAATGGAATGGACATAATTATGAAAAACAGTCTTGATTGGCTGGTGGATGGCTCAAAAAAGCTATTATCTATTTACTCGGTTGAACCTGAAATTCAAAACGATAGCAGTGTTTCTGTGACGGTTATTTTAACAGTTGAAGGAATTAATTTTTTGGTCGGTCATGATGCTTTTCTTAATGATGTCCCCGTGGAAATAAAGTCAATCAATATGAACGGAACTCTGGAAATTTTTGTTCCTGCAGGTTTGCCCCGGGGACTTTATGATATCACCTTAAGATCTCCTGATGGTCAAAGCACTACCTTATCGGAGGCGTTCCTGGTAGAAAATCCAGTCTGATTGCAGGACAAGTTATTGGCAAATGTTGTGAGACGATAGCATAAAGCAACCTCTAAAAAATCTTATTTTCGAAGCTTAAATTTTCAGTTGATTGTTTTCGAGTAAGAAATTTAGAGATTGCCTGAATCATTCAGGAGGCAGAAGAAGCTTAATCTTAACGGAATCCATAATCAGATTTATTTAGGAGAATAAAAATGTATCGGAAAATTATTGGAGTATATCAAACAAAATGGATATTGGTTTCGGCCCTTATCGTTAGCTTCTGTTTCGTTCACCTGACGGCAAGTGCGACAGACATAAGGATGCAAGGTCCGTTACGAGTTTTAAAGGACAACCCTCGCTATTTCACTGATGATAGCGGCCGGGCTGTTTATCTGACGGGCTCGCATACATGGTCTAATCTGGTGGACATTGGCCCCAAAGATCCGCCGCCGCGATTCGACTTTACAGCCTGCCTTGACTGGATGCAGAAGCTGAATCACAATTTTATCCGAATGTGGACATGGGAGCCGGTGACCTGGAACACAAAAGCAAACAGGGAGAACAAGCTACATACATCCGCTCCTCAGCCCTGGGCGCGGACCGGCCCGGGCAAAGCGCTCGACGGTAAGCCGAAGTTTAATCTAAAGGCGTTTAATCCCGCTTACTTTGACCGGTTGCGGCGCCGTATTTCGCAAGCCGGAGACCGTGGGATTTACGTTTCTGTAATGCTCTTCGAGGGCTGGGCGATGCAGTTTTCAGCCGGAGCGTGGGAAAGCCATCCGTTTAATAAGCAGAATAATATTAACGGTATTGACGGAGACCAAAATGAAGATGGTAAAGGACTCGAATTTCATACTCTGGCCAACCCGGAGGTCACAGCTTTGCAAGAAGCCTATGTGCGCAAGGTCATTGATACGGTCAACGATTTCGATAATGTGTTATATGAGATTTCCAATGAAAACCATCCACCGTCAACACAATGGCAATATCACATGATTCGCTATATCAAAAAGTATGAAAAAAGTAAACCCAAGCAGCATCCGGTCGGGATGACGTTCCAGTACCGTGGCGGAGAAAATGAGACTCTGTTTGATAGCCCTGCCGACTGGATTTCGCCCAATAACAAGGGCGGCTATAGGGACAATCCACCGCCTGCCGATGGCCGAAAGGTCGTCCTGAATGACACAGACCATTTATGGGGAATCGGAGGGAATCAGGCATGGGTTTGGAAGAGCTTTCTCAGAGGGTATAATCCGATTTTTATGGACCCTTATGATGGTGTGGTCCTCGGGGAAAAATTTGACTCGAAGTGGGAACCGATTCGGGTAAGTATGGGACATACACGAAGGTATGCCGAAAGAATGAATCTGGCAGCAATGCAGCCCCGCAATGACCTGGCCTCGACAAAATATTGTCTGGCGAATCCCGGTGTGGAATATTTGGTTTATAAGCCCGCATCTGATGAAAGCTCGATAACGGTAACACTGAAATCCGGCGAATACCAATACGAGTGGTTTAGCCCTGATCAAGGCAAGATTGTATCGAAAGGTACGATTAAAGCAAAAATTGGAGAGCAAACGCTTCAAGCCCCTTTAAAAGGTGACGCTGTAGTTTACATTACCAATTCAAGAATGACTTTCCCGGGAAAAGACTGGGAAGAGGTGACACCTGAGTCGCAGGGCATCGACTCGGCCAAACTTAATGCCGCCATATCATATCTTAAAGATAATGCCGGGCGGGATGGTATCAATGAGCTGGTCATCATACGCAATGGATATATGGTATGGAAAGGGACGAACATAGACAAAGTTCACGGAGTCTGGTCTCTGACAAAATCTTTTACCAGTACGGTGCTCGGTCTGCTTATTGATGATGGCAGGGCGACTCTGGAAACGCGGGCAAAAGAGTATGTATCCGGCATGTCGAAAACATTTCCGGCTATCACGCTTCGGCATTTTACGACTATGACATCGGGATATTACGCCGTCGGTGATGAACCTCGCGGCGGCTATAAACATGGCCCGAGTTCGACACCCTTTAAGCCGGCTGATAAGCCGCTGTTTGCTCCACCCGGCTTGAAGTATGCTTACTGGGATTCGGCGATGAATCAGTTCGGAAACGTTCTGACACGTATAGCCGATGAGCCGATAGAGGAACTATTCAAACGGAAAATCGCCGACCCGATTGGTATGAACTCAGGCAAGTGGGACTGGGGGGATTTCGGAAAGGTCAATGGTATCGCGGTCAATGGCGGCTCGGGAAATGGTAACAAGCACATTAAAATTTCAGCTCGAGAATTAGCTCGTTTCGGTCATTTATTTCTGAATAAGGGTAAATGGAAAGATAAACAATTAATCAGCACTGCCTGGGTTTTTCAGGCGACGCGGGCACAGGTACCGGCTTCCTTACCCCTGGAACAGCTTAGCGGTGCTGACGGCCGTGGTGTTTATGGCTATAACTGGTGGGTCAACAGTATTAAGCACAATGGCAAACGAAAGTGGCCCGGCGCTCCGGCGGGCACCTATTCGGCCAGCGGATATAATAACAACGACATTTTCGTCATTCCGGAATGGGATATGGTGATCGTTCGCCTCGGTCTGGACCAAAACGAGTTTCCAATCACAGATACAGTATATGGCAGTTTCATAGAAAAAATCGGCCGGGCAATCATGGACTACTAAAGGTGGGTTGTTATAAGCCATTACGCCATTGGTAAAATCAGAGCTAACAGCAGCGAGACGACGATTGATGTGAGACCGACTATTGCCAGCAGTGGCGTCCATGTTTTGAGGCCTTCGGCTTCTGTCAGTCCGGACATTTTTACAAATATCCAGAATCCGCTGTCATTCATCCATGAACCTACCATCGAGCCACCTCCGATGGCAGCAGCCAGATATACAGGGTGATAACCCAACGTTTGTGTCGAAGTAATCATTGAGCCAATCATTGCCGATGATGTTATCATTGCGACCGTGGTTGAGCCCTGAGCTATTTTCATCAGCACAGCGATAAGAGCACCCAAGACCAGGAGCATCAGGCCACTTGTCGGCTGGCCGGTATCACTTGCGAATAGTTTTTCAATCGCCGGACCTATCTGGGCGGCTTTAAGCATTGCGCCGAAAGCGCCACCTCCGGCGGTGATAAGTATAATTACGCCGCCACTCATCAATGACACTTCGACAACTTTTGCTAATTGCGCGTTTGTTAGAGCGCGCTTGCTCTTTAGCATCCACATGGCAATTGCAGTTGATATGAGCATCGCCAGATTTACATTTCCCAATACGGCGGTTATCGCAGCGGCCCGGCTTAAGAGAGAACCATCAGCGGCATCCTTGGCTATCGTGCGGACAATCGTATTGGTCGAGACCAGCAGCACAGGCAGAATAATCGGCAAAAGCGATATCAGCAGGCCCGGTAACTGATGGTCTTCGAGAGGCTCCGGTTCGGAAAGCTCGCCGCCAAGCGGCCTCATTGGTATATTCAGTCGCCGGTCTGCATATCCAGAGAAAATCATCCCAACAACGGCGGCAGGAATCGCAACCAGCGCTCCGACCATAATCATAACGCCGATATCAACGCCAAGGTTGTCAGCCACAATGAGCGGCCCGGGAGTTGGCGGGACAAGAGAGTGGGTAACGACTCCGCCGGCCACAATGGCCATCGCGTACTTGAGGTAATGTTTCTTAGTACGTCGA
Organism: uncultured Pirellulales bacterium; assembly: GCA_964634515.1. GTDB lineage: Bacteria > Planctomycetota > Phycisphaerae > Sedimentisphaerales > Anaerobacaceae > NIOZ-UU13. The sequence goes on from CAZWME010000004.1 coordinate 13,183, forward strand.
TGCATGGACCTGGCTAAGGGTACGAGCAGATAAAAAACCGTATCAAAAAATACCGGAATAGAAAGCACAAAACCGCTGGCCATAAGCGCTGTAGGGCTGCGTTTTTCCCCAAGCACCGACAGGAAAGCTCTGACGATACGATCTGCTGCGCCGCTGTCCATCATGCACTTGCCGATGACCACTGCCAAAGCGATAACAATGCCGATACTTCCGGCCGTGTTTCCAAATGCTTCGGCTACCCGGCTTATCTTTTCTGCCAAATCGCCGGGGGCCAGCAGACTGACGACCACGGCTGAGGTAATCAATGCGATGAAAGCATTCATCTTCAAGACCGTAATCATGAGTATGACGGTCAGCATACCGATGACAAGAATTATTAGCGGGTGCAGGCTGAACATAATGCTGTGCTCCTATCAATCAACAGGAAGAAACCATAATTTCATAAGCTTCAAAAATTTTCAGTACAAAGATGCCGTCAACTATCAAGATATTTTTGACCGAGCATTGCGGCCCCCTTCATAGATGACTGCTCATTATGGATATATTCACAGTCCCTCATCCATTTTGATTTTGCCTGCATTAAAGCCGGACTTGTCGCACCACCGGTTACATGGATAACGTCTTTAAGAGAAATTTTCTTTTCAATTTCTTTCAGGTGCGCTTTTTGATATTCGCAAAGTCCCCTGACAATTGCGGCTAATATTTCCTCGCGTGTGGTCTGCTGGGTCAATCCCGATAACTGAGCTTTCAAAGGTTCCAGACTGTATCGTGAGCCCATAAGATAAGGTATGTAAGTAACGTCGGTTTGGCAATCGAGCCGGCTCTCGACCGCCTGCGGAAGGAAGCTGTTGTAAAATTCCTCGGCGCTCAATTCACTGCAGAAAAGGCTTTTATACCAATCCAGCGCCTTGCCCCCGGCATTCATAACATGCAAAGTGAGCCATCGATCCTTCAGTACGTGGGCCCGTATGTTGTAGTTAGCAGAGGCCAGACATTTATCGAGGCATACGAGAGTGATTTCACAGGTACCGTTTACATTAATTATGTCACCGGATTCGTTGATACCCACCGAATACGCCGCCAATACCGCATCATTACCACCAATTAATACGGGAGGTTCCTTTCTGAAGCCCAGTTTCCGAGCAAGTGACTTACTCATTCGGCCGACACTCTCATAAGCCGGGATTATTTGCGGTAGTTGGCCAGGTGAGATGCCGAAAGTCGAGGCGATATCTTCATTCCACGTAAAGTCATTGTCGGCAGTATTGTACAGTGCTGTCAGCGATGCCGACGAGGGATCGATGGCAAAACTTTCTGTCAGCCAGTGAGCGAAGTACGTGTTGGAATGGCCGAACTTATAGGTTTTATCGAAGATTTCAGGGTAATTGTCTTTAATCCAAAGAATACTTGCCAACGAACATCCGCCTGCAACGGGCATATTTGCCGTAATTTTTAAAAGATGCTCTATCCCGACAGTTTCTATTATGAACAGGGCCTGCCTGCGAGAGCGCTGGTCAAGCATAAGGATGGCCGGATAAAGTGCCCGGCCGTCTTTGTCCATGGCTGTCAAGCCAGGCGTTGTGCCGGAAAGCGAAATAACATCGACATCACCGATAAGGTCCTCCATATCTTTGCACCCGGCGGCGAAGGCTGTTTTCCATTTTTCCTGCTCAATATCCCCGAACAGGCCGTCGTTATATATGTTTACCTCATACTCCCGTGAAAATTGCCTAACCAGACTCAGCGTATCAACAGAGAGTCCAAATACTCCCATTTTCATACCGGTCGTCCCGATATCGACCGCCAATATAGTATTGCCTTTGGGTGTCTTTTGACTTTCGGTTTGAGCCGTCACAATCTGCCTGGGGTACCTTACCTGTAATCTTTTACTGACACGTTTTCCAACGTATTTAGGTTGATATAAATCCTTCATTGATAATTACCTGCTTTATTCGTTCCTTAGCTTTATCTGAAAGACCTTGAAGTGGATGCCGCGGCAAACCTCCTTTAAATCCGATTATGTCCATAGCGGCCTTGGCGCCCGCTACACCCCAGGAGCCTGAAACAGCCTGATTTAGTCTGGCAAGTCTTAAGGAAAGTTCTTTGGCATTATCGTATTTGTTCTGTGTGAATAACCGGTATATATCGCAGCAGGGCCCTGGCAGGGCATTAGCAAGTGACAGCACACCACCGGCAGCCCCAAGATGAAGAGACGGATAAAAGAAATTGGCGGAACCGGCAAGAACATTAAAATCTTCCCCGGGGTCAAGGTGGGCGAGTAATTTGAGCGGATCGGCCGGAGAAGAATCTTTCATGCCGGCAATATTAGAATGCCGTGACAGTTCGAGAATGGTTTTCAGCGGTATTTCTGTTCCGCCCGTAAAGCCGGGCGCGTTGTACAGTAATAAGGGAATATCAATCGAATCGGCGATTTGTGTGTAATAACGTTGTAAAGTTGAGCCGTCGATGTGTTTGGCGAAATAATTCGGAGTAATGATACTGACATAATCGAAGCCCATTTCAGAAGCAAGTTTTGATTTTTCGATTGTCTGTTTGGTGGATTCACAGCCGGTTCCGACCATAACTACTTTGTCGCCTTTTTCTTCAGCGAAAACCTCAAGGACCCGAATCTGCTCTTTGTCGCTCAGGCTTCTGAATTCACCATTCGAGCCGAGTGCGAGGTAGCCGGCAAGGTCGGTCTCGCTTAGTTTTTGAAGATTGAAACTCAGATCGTCGAGTGCAAGCTCATCAGAGCTAAAAGGCGTCACCACAGGAGCAAAGACGCCTGAGAGCTTTTTCTTGTTTTTTGTCATGGCCTTGTCCTTACTTACAAGAGAGAGTATCACAAGCTAATCATCTGCTATTTCTTCGGCAAGGTTTCTTTGCCGGCATCCAGCTTTTGAACGATTGCGTCAACGTCGAACACGCAGCCGCCCCAGGTGCCACCGCCTGCCTGCTGCAGGGCGGCCCACAGGCGCGTATCGTCCGGCAGGTCCGTTCGAGGAGCCAGGTCGGGCCGCGACGGGCGTTTGGCCAATATATGCGTGCCGAGTTCAACGCTTCGCTTCTCAGCCGGAGTGTCGGCCTCACCAATCAAATCTACACTTCCTTGAAGTTTGTTGCAATCGATGATAATTTGAATGATATCTCCTTCCAGAACTTTTCCGACCGGTCCGCCTGCCAACGCTTCCGGTGCCACATGACCGATGCACGCACCCGTGCTTACACCGCTGAACCGTCCGTCGGTAATTACTGCAACATCTTTCCCCCAGGAAATAAACTTCAGCGCCCCGGTCACTTCCAGTATTTCTTCCATGCCGCTGCCCATCGGGCCCGCACAAATAAGTACGATGACATCACCACGTTGAATTACTCCTTCTTTTATGGCCCGGATGGCGTCGGGCTCGCTTGTGAAAACACGAGCAGGGCCGGTTTTGCAATACACGCCATCGGAATCCAGCAGCGTCGGGGCAATGGCGGTGCTCTTTACGACCGAGCCTTCCGGCGTGAGATTGCCATGGGGCAGGGTTATGGTACTTGCCAGGCCGCACTGCTTGGCTCGATCAGGGCTCATAATCACTTCGTCGGGATCGATATCGTCCTTTTGTTTGAGCAGCTCGCGCAGTCTCCGGCGGCGCTGCGATTTCTCCCACCATTCGAGAAGCTCACCCAGCCTTTGGCCCGATACTGTCATTACATCCAAATACAAAAGGTCAAGCTCTCTTAATTTCAGCATTACTTCCGGCACCCCGCCTGCCAGAAAAACACGCACTGTGGGATGTCCTACAGGGCCATTAGGTAAGACGTCAACGAGACGCGGAACCTTTTGGTTGAGCTTCTTCCAGTCGGCCGCAGTTGGGCGTTTCAGACCCGCAGCGTGCGCAATTGCCGGGATATGCAACAGCAGGTTCGTCGAGCCGCCGAAAGCCCCGTAAACAGCCATAGCATTATGAAGGGCCGAGTCGGTAAGGATGTCTTTTATAGTTAGTCCGTTTTTATACAGTCCTGCAAGTGCCCTGGCCGAGCGGCGTGCCATGTCCAGCCAGATCGCTTGTCCGGATGGTGCAAGAGCAGCGTGCGGAAGGCTCAATCCAAGAGCTTCACCGACAACCTGTGAAGTTGCCGCTGTGCCGAGGAACTGGCAGCCGCCCCCTGCGCTCGCACAGGTACTACAGGTCATTTGTCTGGCGTATTCCAGCGTCACTTCACCATGGGCAAAACGTGCACCAATGGACTGTATCTTGCCCAAATCTTCGCCCTCAGTCGGTGGTAGTGTCACCCCACCCGGCACGATTACAGACGGCAGCTCGTGCATAGCCGCCACTGCCATCATCATCGCCGGTAAGCCTTTGTCGCAGCCCGCTACGCCAAGCACTCCTTTTAGTCTGGGTAAACTGCGGATGAGACGACGAAAGACTGTTGCTGCGTCATTGCGATATGCGAGAGAATCCATCATGCCTGGTGTGCCCTGGGTGCGACCGTCGCACGGATCGGTGCAGAAAGACGCAAATGGTATATAGCCGAGACGCTGTAGTTCTTTTGCTGCAGTTTCCATCAACAGGCCCAGCTCCCAGTGCCCGGTGTGGTAGCCAAGCGCAACCGGTGTGCCGTCACCTTTACGAATCCCTCCCTGCGTGCTTATTAACAAAAACTGCTCCCTGACCAATTTGGACAGTTCCCATCCCATTCCCGCATTCTGGCTCATTCCAAAGATATCACCGCTGGGAGCTTCGATCAGGAGTTGCTCGTTCAAAGGTAGTTGCCCCTGCGGCCCTGATGCGTTTGTCATGATGTTATAAATGCCGTCGTCTTTACTATCTAAGATATCTTCGAGCGTTATCTTATTTGGCATTAAAGAGTCTCCTGTGTCTTTGGTTAAGCAAATACAGCTATCAAGCCTTTCCAGAGCTGCCGAACAGCTTTATCTTCTCAATGATCCCGGCCGTAAGCTGATTGAACTGAGCTTCTATAACTTTCAGCGGATTGTACTGCGTATTATTCGCGTTGTGATAAGCAACAAATCCGTCGATGAATGCATATTTTAGCTGAGTCGATATATTTACTTTCGCACAACCCAGTGAGATGCACTTCCTGAACACTTCGTCCGCGAGCCCTGTCCCGCCATGCAACGCAATAGGAGCGTCCGTTTTTGCGGCTATTTCTTCCAGCCGGCCGTAAGCAATCTTAGGTACACCCTTATATACGCCATGAGCGGTCCCAATGGCGGGCGCGAAACAGTCGGGCCCGACTTGCCGGCAAAACTCGATAGCCTGTCGGCAGTCAGCCAAATGCGCATCCTGCTCCTTAACGTGGATGTCATCCTCGACGCCGACGATGGCCCCAAGCTCTGCCTCAACTGTAACATTATTGGGCCGGGCCATTTGTACTACCTGCTGACTCAAAGCGAGGTTCTCTTCGAACGGTTTTGAAGAGGCGTCAATCATAACCGAGGTCCAGCCCGAGGCAATGCAATCCTTGATGAGGTCTAAATCCTTACAGTGGTCAAGATGCAATGCAATCGGAACTTTTGATGAGCCGGCAAGCTGCCTTACCCAGGAGATTATGGCTGAGGCGCCCCAGTAAATAACCGTCTTGGCCGACGTTTGAATGATTACGGGAGCGTTTTCCTGCTCTGCAGCGAGTACGACCGCCTTTGTGGAATTGAAATCCAGGATGTTAAACGCGCCAACGGCATAAGCCCCGTCTGCGGCTTTACCGAGCATCGCCTTCATATTTTCAAGTGGCATTGATTGTCTTCCTAACTGATATTTCTTATAAATGTAATGCTTTTGCTTGTTCTTTTATAATCGATTCTATCTTCGGCACCGAGCGTAGGTACAATGAATAGGCTATCTTAGATGAGCCGGCTTGTCAACGCAAGAAACTCGGGGAGGTTTTATGCTTGACTAAGGCAACAATTTTTTGTAGAACCTGTCCTTCGTTTCGACCGTATAAGACATACTTTATTCCGGTCGATAATATTGTAGGTTATGATTAAACAAGTAAAACAAATATCAGGTAGTAGGGTGTTGAATAACCGGGCGCACTATTTCAAAGGTGTAACTCTGGGCACTTTGGGCTTCTGTACTCGTTGGGCGGTTGATGCCCATGGAATCGGGCCCGAGTGGATAGAAGTTGTTGAAATCGACCTGCATCTGCAAACTCGTGATAGCCGATTACACGGAACGCGAATAGCGCATATCAGCGACCTTCATTACAGCAGAACTGTCAGCGGCGCATATTTGCATCGCTGCGTCGAGCGGATTAATAAGCTCGATGTCGATGTAGTAGTGATGACCGGAGACTACATCACTTATGATATTCGAGGCAGATATAGAGAGAAGGTAATCGCTCTGCTTGGTAATATCGAGAGTCGATTAGGCACCTATGCCTGCCTTGGTAATCACGATTATGGTGTTGCCTTGTCGGGCCGCAGGCGGGGGAGATTGCTGCGTCGGCTGATACGAGGCATGGAGGCCAGCGGAATCACGGTGTTACGTAATGAATCAACTGTTTTAGACATCGATGGCCATCCACTTTGGTTCGTGGGATTAGGAGACTTGAACGTCGGCGACTTCCAGCCCGAGAAGGCCTTTGCCGAAGTGCCCACCGATCAGGTAACTATCGCGTTGATACATAATCCCCGCGGTGTCGAATACCTTGGTGAATTCGAAGCGAATGCCGTCGTTAGCGGACACACGCACGGAAGAAAATCGAAGTTTTCGGTCAGCCTGCCCTGGACGAATGAGGACAGGCGTTTTCACTCTGGTCTGTATGAGTTTGAAGGCAAAAAGCTGTATGTAAACCGTGGACTTGGCCGGGTTGGAAGAACACGTATGAAAGTAAGGCCTGAAATTACTGTCTTTAATCTGCGTTGAAAAGCTCAAAATAAGCTGCGACCCGAAATCTAATAAAAATAAATTTCGTAAACGTTCCGAATCATTTCATTTCAATAACTGCAACGTCCTCTGCATCAAGTGTGAGGTTGACTTGCCCGTTACGGAAGCTGATTTTTTCACCCTGAACTAATTCACGGTCCGACGCCAAAGTTTTTCCTTCTATAGTGATAGTTACGCTGCGGCGCTGTGAGCTGTCATTGAAAACCGTCAGGTAGCGGCTGCCGAACCGTTCGACATAGACTCGCTTGTCGCTCGTGCGAGCATTGGTAATCGGTTCGAAGCCCGCTTCGGCTACGAGCCTGCATAGCGGAACATATTTTTTGAAGAGGTCTCTGTCCCGTTCATAGAGTTCGGGTCGAGTAAAGTAATGGCCCTGCGAAGCATTATGGCTGAAAAAGCCGGGATACATCCCGTAAGCAAGGCAACGCTTCATATATTTTTCAACAAGCTCATGAGAGAACTCTTCGAAACGGCTGTTCATAAGAAAGCAATAGGGTTTGCCTTTGCACATTACCCGACGATAAAGCAGGTTGCTGTCAGACATCGGGCGCCATCTCCGGCCGGGGTTCCAGTCGGTTTCGGTGCCCAAGACATCACACAGGGGTGCCAGCCAGCATAAGCGGATGGGGGTGGAATTTGCCATCATGAGCTTTCCCATACTATGTATGTCGTCCGAGATAGCACGAATATATTCGAAGGCTATCAGTCCCCGAAAGATACCGACCTTCCTGCTCTTCAGCGAGAAGGTCAAAGGTGTTTGAGTTGCTGCGAAATGGTCGCGGCGAAAGTTCAGTTCGTCGGTAACGTAGCCTTCGCTCGAATCGATATATTCTCCATCCAGATCGGCCTTGCGGCTGGTTCCGTAAAGTTCTTCTTTAAGCTTTTCGTTCCACTTATTCTTGAACTCTGTAATATCCCCTTCAACACCGGGCATGGAATTAATGCTCCAGACCGCACCGTCACACCAGGGTCTGTTAAGCAGTCGTGCGGAAAAGCGCCCCGCTTCATCGTGATAGCCGCTCGTTAAAAATGCCCTGGCACGAGGATCTGATTTTTCATCAGCAAGCTGTCGGGCATAGCCAAGCGCGGCTTCAAGTGTTCGGGGCATTTCCTTTGGCATGCGCATCCACCAGGTCATCGGTTCGGTGTAGCGGAAGGTAATGATATCGTGCTCATCGTCCCAGGCGGTTTCATTGTTGCCTTCTTTGAATTTGAAACCGAAATCCTGCCAGTCTTTAACTTTGCTGATTTTTGCAAAAGGCATCCAGTTACCCTGCTGAGGTGTTCGGCAGCGGAAGTAGTCCTCAAATATTTCACAAAATCGAGACAAAGCGGCGCGAAATCCCCACTTCGGGTCGAAATTAAACTTGCAGAATCGCAATCGGGCCGTTGGCTTTTCAGGTGCAAGGCCAATATCAAAAGCAAGAAATAACTCACCCGTGCCGCTGTTGTAGCCCGCACGGAAAAAGGCCGGCCTGGCCATGTCGATACCCAGGGCAAAGCCCTTATCAGCAGCCGACACAGCCGCCAGCGGATATCGCGAGAGCTGGCCGTTGGCACCGGCTGAGAATCCATTGGCATTAATATATTCGCGGGCCGGCTCGACCATCATACTCTGACGCGGGTCCTGTAGCCAGTAGCATTGCCGGCGCCGAACGGGAACTGCATAAATCAAAGTTACAGCGCGGTCTTTTCCGGTCTTGTCGCTGATGGTAACATCATAAAATACAGCCTGGTTAGTATGTTTTGTTTCGCAAGTAAGTTCGAGGCCAAGAGCGCTTCGTTCAAGCCGAACAAAGTCGGAACCGGCGGCTACGTCACGAACCTGAAAACCTTCTCTTGCCTGAGTCGTCAATGAAACAGGCACGCCGTCGAACATACCTGCTCCTTTCGGCGGCCTTATAATTCGCAGCTCGGGACTGCGGAAGTAGGCCTTGCCCTTATGACGCCGCAGCAGCATATGAAAAGAAGCAGACCTGACCGGCTTTTCAGGAAATACGGTAACTTCAGCTTTCTCCCAATCTACTGTGCCGACGTTGAAAGAGTCGGTCTGACCCCACAACGAGCTTCCATCGGAATAAACAAGGTCAAGATAAAGAGAATAATCACTGTTCCTGCTGCCGCCGACTGCTTCCGCTTTGCTCCAGGCAGCAGCGATAATGGGTTCAGGCTTTCTTTGGTTCAATACAACCGTCTGGGAGATGCCTCGCTGGGCCTGCGCATCGTCGCCGTTATCGCAAATGAAAATATTCCCCTGCCGTTCGAAGCCCTTTTGCCAGGGCCTCCATGCATTTTCTTTAAGGAGGTTTTTTCCTGCATCGCGCAAGTCGAGCACTCTCTTTACAACAGTACCATCAGCGTTCGCAAGGACGCTTTGTCCTTGAGAAGGCTCTGCATATAAAAATTCCGGCGGCATCAGGAACAAGCATACCAGGAGCAGGAAACCATACATTCTAATCCCATCACTCTGATTTTTACAATCTTCTGAACACAAAGAGCTTACACTTGGTTTTCTCATCACTTCAATATCCTCACTGGTGGCACGGCCATCTTGGCCGTGTTTCCACGGGCTGCGCCGTAAGGCGTCCACAAAGAACAAATCCATGCCGCAAAGAAGTTCGGCGCCTTTAATATTATTACTATGTTAATTACTGCTCATGCATTGTAACTTCTTTTATCCGGCAATACAAGACCGGCTCAACCAACTTCGTAAGAATTGCAATAGTCATGACACCGTTCATCAATCTAACCACAAGGGATAACCATTCATCATTTAAAAGCTTGACTCTGACCGGCAAAATTACTTGTGTACACGTCTAAAAAAGGCGATACGTAATATAAAAACGTCATTTCGACCGAAGTGGAGACACGAAGGGGCGGTAGCTAAATCTATTCAAATGTCCGCCCGAAGGGCCTCAACAATTTTACAATTTACATTTTGACTTTTAATTTCTCTTACGTTATCCTCTACCCCTAAAGGCGTGACGCCGACAGGGACGAAGTCTAAATACTCTACTATGGTCTATACCCATGTTCTCAATAGGGGCGTCAAAGGCGTGCGTAGCCCTCTGGACGGTCTCAGGAGCAGCCCTGTAAAGGTCTCTTATACGGATCTGCGTAAAATCCCAGGATAAATCGCAGATATCCCTGTATCTTTTTGAGGTGAAAGTAGTTAAAAGCCGAATCATGATTTACTCGCTGGATTCTTATGCTGCAAAACCAGCGTCATTTGGGTTCTTATACGGAACCATATATACATTGTTAGGCTGCGATAGTAAACCACCAAGAAAGGAGGTGATATCTATGCCAAATAAAGATGGAAAAGGCCCAAAGGGCCAAGGACCGAAAGATGGGCA
>CAZWME010000005.1:0-23152 GCA_964634515.1 uncultured Pirellulales bacterium
GCGGAAGCATGCAAATCAAAATTCAAAAAGCTATAGTGCAGCCGGAGGCCAGCATGAGGAACATACTGTGTTACGAAGTCCTGTTAGGACGTAGTAAGTAAAAACAGTGCCGAACCGCAGGTAGAAATGTGGTTAGAATAATTGGTGCGGCCTACGAAGAAGGCAAGGCTTGGGAAATCAGGTTTTAAGATTTTTTGTCGGGGTCGTCTATAAATCCCTGTTCCATCAGCATTTTGGTTTCCTGCCGTGCCTTGCTTATGATTGATTCGGCTGTTTTGTAGAGTTCTTCCCGAGTCAGGACTTTTTCGGCTATTCCCTGGGCAATTGCCTTTTTACCTACTGCGGCGGCCTCTCGCGGAAAGACTTCCCATTCGTCCATTGTGGGGATTATGTAGTCTTCGCTGAGTCCCTTGTCTTCGGCGGTTTTTGCCAGTTCCATTGCCGCTGCAATACACATTTCGTCGGTTATTGTTTTGGCTCTGACGTCGAGAGTTCCTCTGAAGATGCCGGGGAAGCCGAGGGAATTATTTACCTGGTTCGGGAAATCGCTGCGTCCGGTTGCGACAATCCTTGCGCCGGCTTTTTTTGCCTCCCACGGCCATATTTCTGGTACCGGATTGGCGCATACGAAGACGATGGAGTCTTTTGCCATATTCGAAATCCACTGGCTTTTAACGGAATCAGGGCCGGGTTTTGAAAGCGCGATCAGAACATCGGCGCCCCGGAGCGCTTCGTCTATTGGACCGTCGAAGCACATTTCGTTGCTAATCCGGCAGATATTTGATTTTTCCTTTAGAGATGGGTTGTCGTTTATGTCAGTGCGATTTTTATGAAGGGGGCCTTTGCTGTCATACATAATACATTTTTTCGAATCGGCCCCGGCGCGGAAGATAATGTCTGATATCCTGATATTTGCTGCGCCGGCGCCCATAAAGACGATTTTTACGTCCTCGATTTTCTTATCGACAACTTTCAAGGCGTTGACGAGGCCGGCAAGGGTGACGGTTGCAGTGCCCTGCTGGTCGTCGTGCCATACCGGTATCGGGCTTTCCTTTCTGAGTCTGTCGAGGATGTCAAAGCACTTTGGCTGGGCGATATCTTCGAGATTAATCCCTCCGAAAGAAGGGTGTAATAACAGTACGGTCTCTATGAATTTATCGGGATCTTTCGTGTCGAGGCATATCGGGAATGCGTCAACGCCGCCGAGATACTTGTAAATCAGGGCCTTTCCTTCCATTACGGGAAGGGCGGCGTGTGGGCCGATGTCACCAAGGCCCAATACCCGTGTTCCGTCGCTGATAACGGCTACGGTGTTCCATTTGCAGGTCAGCTCATAAACCTTTTCGGGATTTTTGACGATGTCTCTGCAGGGCGAGGCGACGCCGGGGCTGTACCAAACGTCGAAATCACGCAGGTCTTTGACGCGGCATTTGGGGGTTACGGCTATCTTTCCTTTATAATATGAATGGAGCTCTGAGGCTATTTCCTGTGGTTTGTTTGCTTTTGCCAGGAGTTCTTCTTCGTTGTATTCCATAATTTTTTATACCACTTTCAATTTTTAAGACGGCATTCTATTGCTGTTGTTAATCCGTGTCAATGCGCCATTCGAGAATGCCGGCGGAAAAGTTCGGCTGTAACTGAGCCTCAAGGCGCAGAGATGTCGTCTGCACGGGATCGAATTTAACGTTATTGAATTTGTCCTTTTCGACGCCGTAATTGGAGGTGTTCGATACCTGTTTCCATTGCCCGGCGTCTTTATACAGTAATCGCCATGATTTCGGGATGCGGCATCCTCCTGAGCCTGTATCGTCGAACCAATAGACGGATGCACCGGAGATTTTTTTCTCCTGCTCGAAATCATACTGCACCCATTCGGTTATGCCTTTGTGGTCCCACCATGTGAAACGAGCTATGCTGTGATCGTTTGAGCTTTGTGGAGATATTTTGTCGCTTAGCGCTGCGAGGGTATCACCATCCCAGCAGTGTGAGGCGGAGGCAGGCAATGATTTGGCGGGTTTGGCGGGGGCGGTCCACTCAGTGGCGTCGGGGCCTGTGCCGATGGTTGGGAATGACGAAATCCGCAGACGGGCGCAGCCCATCGGGACCAGTGTTACGGTTTCGGCCGGCTCGTCGGATTTTGCGGGGCTTGGCTGGAGCAGGCCGACAAGGCCGAGGTTGTCTTTTTGCCATTGGGGTATTTTTTTGGCTTTGGCACGCAGCTCTATTGGGGCGGCGTCGGCTTCGAAAGGCTGGTTGTCTGCGGGCCAGGCCTTGCGCACGAGCTTAAATGATGAGGCGAGGTTGCTCTCGTTCAATACCAGGCCATAATTCCAGTCGGTTGTTGGGTGTATTTCCCATGCGGGCCATTTTTCGGTGCCGCCAGCTTTGACATATTTTTCGCCAATCTTCAATGAGTATGTAAGAGGGCCGCGATTGACCGAGACGCTGTTATTGTTTTTCGTCCACTGGGTCAGTGAGATTTTCATTGCAAGATTAAGATCGACCGTGTCGCCGTCGGACCACTTGCGGTCTATCATAATGTAGCGGCGGGGGCCGGCTTTAATAGATGAAGAGACGCCGTTTATTGACAGCCCGGGGTTTTCGCACCAGGCGGGCACGCGGAGATAAAGCGGGAAGCGGACGGGCTTTGGTGTTTTTATGGTCAGGCGGATTTTCTCATCGAATGGGTAGGTTGTTTTTTGCGTTATTGTAATTTTAGTGCCATTGCCGACCTTTGCGGTAACCTTCGAAGGGGCATATAGAACTGCGGCCAGGCCGTTGCCCGGAGCGGCCATCCAGAGGTGTTCGGCGTAATATGGCCAGCCGTGGCCTGTGTTATGCTGGCAGCAGCGGTGAATGTGCGGATTGAAAAGCAGCATGGGCCCGCCGTTTTGAAGGCCGGGTGATTTGGTGAGCTTATCGCAGAGTATCATGTTCGGTGAGGTAAGATAATGCAGCGCCTTTAGGTCGGGGGTGAATGCTGCGGGCAGCGAGTTGAATGTGACATCCTCGCAGCGGTCGGCCCACCTGGCATCGCCTGTGATGGCCAGCAGTATTTCGTGGGAGAGCATCATTTCGACCATGCCGCAGGTCTCGACAGCCTGGCGGGGGTCGGTGAAGCCGGGGCGGCAGTTCTCGTCACCACCGAACATTCCACCGGGGACCTGGCCGTACATATCGCGGATTTTTTGCCAGTTGCGTTCGGCGGCCCAGAGGTGGTTCGGGTCCTTTGACTGCATGTAGTACGTGGCGGGCTGGCCGAAGCCCTGTGACATGTTTACGTTGTGCCAGTTGATAACGTCCTTTTCCCATTCGGCGGTATGGCGGTGGACTTTTTTGGCGAGGTCCAGCAGGAATTCATCGCCTGTGCGGTTGTAGAGCCAATATACGCTGTAAAGTAAATCGCCGCCGCGCATCTTGGGCCAGTAACCCACGAGGAACCGTTCTTCGGGCACGGTGGTCAGATACTTCATATAGTTGGTCATCAGCTCGATTACCCGTTTATCGCTGGTGAACTCGTAGTAGTCCTGCAGGCAAAAGAGCATTATCATATTGGGCCAGAGGTCTTCGCGGCCCTGGAGGCGGGTCGCGGCGCCTTTGCGTCCCTTGTCGGGGCCGAACCAGCCGTCTTCCTGCTGGCTTTTGAGCGCGGCCTCTATCCAGATTTTTGATTCGTCTATCATGCGCCGGTTGCGGAGGATGTAGCCGCAGTTGCTGAAACCCTTTAGCCAGTAAACAGGCTCTTCCCAGCCGTGGGAGCCTTCGCCTGCGGGGCTAAGCCATGCGTTGCCTTCCTTTTTTAAGAAGCGGCTGATTTCGGTAAGATTTCCGTGGAAACCGTCGGCCTGCAATTCGAGCTGCCTTCGCACCCAGCCCTGCGGCTCAATTGCGCCTATGGGCAGCTTTATAAGGGGGCTGGGCAGCAGGGGGGGGCGGTTGCCGATATAGAAATCGTTTTTTAATTCGGTGTTTGGCTTTTCGACAACCTCGATTTTGCCTTTTGCGAAAAGCGAAGTTCCGGCGGGATTATTGCCGGCGCGCGGGCAGCCGAGACTGATTATCAGAGTGAACATCATTAAACTTAACATGATTTTTTTAGACATTACTAAGACCTTTCAGATTCAACAGGGCTAAGATATTTTACGGAAAGACTGATTATAGATAAACCCCGTAAGAAGTCAACGGCGTACTTCTAACGGGGTAAAAAGCGAACAATTGCTAACGAAAAATACCGCTTATCACCACAAATCGAGTTGCATCCGAAAAATTTTTGAAAAATATATATTTTTCTATTGACGTTATGTGTTACATATGTAACAATTATAAATGTTACAGATGTAATAGTAAGGAGACTGATATGAAAAAGACACCTAACATTTCAGAAGCTGAGTGGGAAGTGATGAAGGTGCTGTGGAAATCTTCACCGGCGACCGCGAATGATATCGTTAAGAGGCTGTCGGGAAAGACACACTGGAAGCGGGAGACCATAAGGACGCTGATTAACCGGCTGGTTCAGAAAAAGGCTTTGGCTTTCGAGAAGAAGGGCAGGCAGTATCACTACTATCCATTAGTTACAGAGGCAGAGTGCGTAAAGGCTGAGACAAAGTCATTTCTCAAGCGATTCGGCAAAAGCTCGGTTGAGCCGATGTTAGCGGCTTTTGTCGAAGAGGAGAATCTGTCCCCGGAACGAATCAGGCGGCTTCGGCGCATTCTGAAAGAGGCCGTCGACGAAAATAAAAAGAAATAATCACAATAACGAGAGGGCTTAACAGATGGAGGCCTTAAATACACAGTTATTGCAATTCTTTGATAAGCTCTTGTGGATTAGCATACAGAGCAGTGTGCTGATTATTTTGATTATCCTTGTCCAGATAGTCCTGCGGCGCAGATTGGGGATTCGCTGGCACTACTTTCTATGGGGGCTGCTATTGATTCGCTTAGCGATACCGTGGCTGCCGGAGAGCAAAATCAGCATATTCAACTTAGTTCCAAAATCTATTCAGCAGGGGGGGATAATAGAGTCCATCTCGAAACCTCAGAATGATCGTTATATGGGTTATTATTTATATGCAGAATCTGCAGAAGACCAAGAGATACAACAGGAAAGCGACTCTAAAGCTATCTTTGTTGGATTTGTGCGCATGCTGCCTATGCTCTGGCTTATCGGAGTTCTGATTATGGCCGGCTATGTTTGTATGCGAAATATAAGTCTGTGGTTGACGGTGAAGCGCGAGAGGCCGATTACGAACCAGGAGATTCTCGATTTGCTTGAAGACTGCAAAATGGAGATGGGTATTCAGACGGTCTTAGGTGTGGTTGTAAGTGATAAGATAAAGAGTCCTGCCCTTTTCGGTTTTGTCCGGCCAAGGCTGCTGCTTCCACAGGGTATGCTCGAAGCCTATGGACTCGAAGAATTGCGCTATGTTTTTATCCACGAGTTAGCTCATCTCAGGCAGCGTGATATCTATTTCGGCTGGCTGATGGCTCTATTGCAGATTGCACACTGGTTTAATCCATTGATGTGGTTTGCGTTCGGGCGGATGCGGGCGGACCGTGAATTAGCCTGCGATGGACTGGCGATTTCGATGATGGATTCGGACGAGCCGCCCAGATATGGCCAGACTATTGTTAATATTCTGGAGAATTTTTCTCAGGTGAGTTATGTGCCCTCAGTGGCGGGCATATTAGAAGATAAATCACAAATTGAAAGGAGAATTAAGATGATTGCTGATTACAAAAAGACCTCACGCTCACGGTGGGCCGGGGCAATGCTACTTCTTGCAGTGTTGGCTTGTGTAGTTCTGACCAATGCTTATATAGCCAAGGCGGACTTCACTTTTGGAAATCCCATCAATCTCGGACCAATTGTGAACAGTTCGTATGGCGACGGTGCTCCCAGTATTTCGGGCGACGGCCTGTCCCTCTTCATTGGCTCAAACCGGCCAGGTGGGCATGGTTCTGCCGACCTATGGATGTCGACGCGGGAATCGACAGATAACGACTGGAGAGAGGCGGTTAATCTTGGTCCAAATGTTAACAGTTCAGACTGGGACAGTGAGTTAAGTGTATCGGTTGATGGATTAGAACTGTATTTTTCATCGAACAGAGGGGGTGGATATGGAGGATTCGACCTGTGGGTGACGAAGCGGGCAACGACATCAGAACCTTGGGGAAGAGCTGTAAACCTTGGTCCGACGGTCAACAGTTCGGCTGATGATATTGATGTCTGTATCTCGGCTGATGGCCTAATGCTTTACATCGAATCATATCGAAATGGTGGGTATGGTAAAAGTGACCTTTGGGTAGCGAAACGAGCAACGAAATCCGATCCATGGGAAGAGCCAGTGAACCTTGGGCAGACTGTAAACAGTTCGGCGAACGATGGTGCACCCAGTATTTCGGGCGATGGTCTGACGCTCTTCTTTAGTGATTTTTCAAGCCCCCGCCCCGGCGGATATGGAGGGACCGACATATGGATAACAACGAGGGCAACCGTATCAGATCCATGGGGAGAACCGGTGAATCTTGGGCCGATAGTTAACGGTTTGGCACGTGATCAGGGGCCTAACATCTCGTCTAATGGTTCTGTTCTCTACTTCTTCTCCACTCGCTCTGGTGGCTCTGGTGATTTTGACCTGTGGCAAGTATCAATTCTGCCAATCGCGGACTTTAATGGTGATGGTATTGTTGATAGTGCAGACGTTGGTATGATGGTGGACTACTGGCATACGGACGAGCCGTTATATGATATTGCCCCGATGCCTTTTGGTGACGGCATCGTGGATGTTAAGGACCTTATCCTCCTTGCCGAGCACTTGACGATACAAACAGAAGAACCTAATGAACCTGTTCTACCTTAGAGCACCTAATAAAATGACTCTGCATTCAAACGGCTTATTTCGTCTCTGGACGGCGTCAGGCTCCATCGACAATGCTGAACATTGCCTGCTTCGCCTTCCTTGCCAGAGACGAAAACGCTCGTTTTCGGTGCTACGATTAATTTTGTTAGGCACTCTAAGGCAATGACGAGAATTGTGGAGTCACTCTTCGCCGAGGGCTTTGATGTCTGCGAGGTCCTTTTTTCTTCCGAGGGCTTTTTTGTTGGCAAGGAATTCTTTGCGGCCAAGAAAATAGACCGGCACATCATTATGAGCGTTTAACAATTCGAGCAGTTCTTTGAAGTCCGACTGGATTTCCATAATAGTTCCTTCTTAAGTGCTCAACGGCCGCGATCCTCTCCTGCGGTGTTTTGCTTAGCCAGTAATTCAGAGAATCTTTAACCTTGGACCAGTCCTTCAGACTACACTTTGCAGCGACTTTTTCTATCATAATTATATGTTAATAAAATCACCATGCACAGTAAAGAATATTTTAGAAACTTCAAACGATGCTCGTTATCAGATGTTCGTTATGCAGTGAGATAAATACGCTCCAAAGCTTCAGCAGTGGAGTGTTGCTGCGCATCATCTATAAGCGGCATTTCGGGGGATAATTCTTGACTGGATTGTGTGATATTGTATAATGGAATTTAGTTGTGGGGGCCCCGTATTAGGGTATGGGGTAAATCCCAAAGATACGTATGGGGCATGGAGAAGAAAGGGTATGCAATTCAGGTTTTTCGCTTGCCGCTATTGTTGTGAATTTCCCGCAAATAAGTATGCATCAGAAGTATTAGAGAGTTTAGAGGACAGGCAATGAGACGAACAGGGACGGCTTTGGTATTCATTTTGGCGGTGCTGCTTTTGTGCGGCGGCCTTTGGGCGCGACCGACGACGGCGGACGAGGCCGGAATGGTAGTGGCGGGATGGCTTAAGTTCAATACCCAACCGCTTGGTATGGAACTTGGCCGGAGTGTGATAAGTGCCGAGACATTCACGGATGATTATGGAAATCCTGCGTATTACGTAGTCTATCTGGAGACTGGCGGCTTTGTGGTTGTATCGGGGGACGATTTGATCGAGCCGATTATCGCTTTTGCCGACGAGGGTGTTTTTGAGCCGTCTTCCGAAAATCCGTTAGGGGCCTTAGTAACACGCGACATTAAAGGGCGGGTTGCAGCGGTCCGTAATACCATCGGGCTAAAGATGGAAAGTACCATCGGGGCCCAGGGCAAGTGGAAACACTTTATAGAAGTTGCAGAAGATTCCGAAAACGGAATTTCTTTAATGGGGGCCAATTTGATTTCGGATGTTCGCGTCGAGCCGTTCGTGAAAAGCAAATGGGGCCAGACTACCACGTGCGGCAAGATTAATTTCAACTATTATACTCCCGATAACTATCCCTGCGGGTGTACCGCGACGGCCATGGCACAGCTTATGCGGTATCATGAGTATCCCAACGGCAGGGCGAGTGTAGGCAGTAAGCGGTTCGAGATTAAGGTCGATGATATTTCGCAATTTGCATATACACGCGGCGGTGACGGCGACGGCGGGCCGTATCAATGGTCGCTGATGGAGCTTGAGCCCGACTGCGGTACGACGCCGGAGCAGCGGGAGGCCATCGGGGCACTTTGCTATGATGCGAGCGTGGCGGCAAAGACGGAATATATGGACGATGCCTCGGCATCCAGCCTGAGAGATGCAAGGAATGCGCTGCTGGGTACTTTTATGTACAGTAACGCCGTGCGTGCCTCGACGGGCGATGACACTATCGACCGTGAGGCGCTTAATGATATGGTCAACACCAACCTCGATGCGGGTTATCCTGTAATTCTCGGTATCATTAAAGATGATTCCGAGGCCGGACATGCCGTTGTTGCCGACGGATACGGTTATAATATCTCGACGCTTTACCACCACATTAATATGGGCTGGAACGGCAGTGATGATATATGGTACAACCTGCCGGAGATCGATTACTCTGCATCGGATAACTATAACGTTATTAACGGATGCATCTATAATATTTACACTTACGGCTCAGGCGAGATAATCAGCGGGCGGATAACCGGTTTGTCCCGGGAGCCTGTGAGTGGTGCTACCGTAATAGCACGGGGCTGGGGCGGACCATATACCGCGGTGACAGACGACAGGGGGGTCTATGCACTGGTGAAGGTCAACGCACATTCGACGTACACTCTCAGCGTTATCAAGCCCGGATACGGTTTTACGGCGAAGGAGGTAACAACGGGCAGGTCAGGGGATACTCAGAATGTCTCGGGGAACAAGTGGGGTGTTGATTTTGTCGGGGACGATGCAGCCGTTGGTGTTACTTCCGACAATTCCAGAGAGGATTTTGAGACGGCTGATTTCACCAAGTTTCCCTGGATAAATTCAGGAGATGGTAACTGGGACATTACGTTTCTGGAGAGGTATGCCGGAACTTACGGCGCCGAGACCGGCAAGATTAACGACAACGAAAGTGCAACGCTGCGGGTTAGTGTTGAATGCACATCGGGAGATATCACGTTCTATCGTAGGGTTTCTTCCGAGCCGGCCTGTGATTATTTGAAATTCTACATCGATGACGTTGAAAAGGTCAAATGGTCGGGCATGGAGGATTGGGATGCGGTAACCTTTCCGGTGACAGCGGGCACGAGGATTTTCGAGTGGACATATTCGAAGGACGGTTCCATAGCCAGAGGTTCCGATACGGCCTGGATTGACGAAATTGTATTTCCATTAGACTACAGTAAACTCTGTGATTTTGACGGTAACGGCATGGTTGATTTTGTTGATTTTGCTTTTCTTACGGGCCGATGGCCGGGACACGGTACACCTGATTTAGCGGACCTCAATGGTGACGGCGGGGTGGATTTCGATGACCTGGAAATATTCGCTGAAAACTGGCTTGCGGATTGAAAGGTCGGCAAGGTAAAAAGACGGGAGACAAGCAATATGAAAAGAAGAGATTTTCTTAGAACTATCGGGATGGCGGCAGCAGTGACATTATCCGGAGATTTATTGGCAGCCGGGACAAGACGGCCTAACATTTTGTTCATAATAACGGACCAGCAATTTGCGGATGCTTTGAGCTGCAGGATGGGTCCCGAATATATCAGGACGCCGAATATTGACAGCATTGCGGCGGGGGGAATGCTTTTCACGAAGGCATATTGTGCGAATCCGTTGTGTGTTCCGAACCGAACAACTATATTTACCGGCCGTTATCCGCATGAGCACGGCAAGCAGATCAATTCGACAAAAGCAATCGACGCAGGTGAATTTCCGAATATCGGGATGGTGCTTCGCAGAGCAGGTTATTCAACAGGTTATTTCGGCAAGTGGCATCTGCCTTATCCTTTTAAGAAAGCCACCGCGGAGAACAGCGGTTACGATGAGAGATTTGACGCCAGGGACTTTCAGATAGCGGCGCCTGCTATTGAGTTTATTAAGACGAATAAAAGTAAGCCGTTCTTTGTTGTTTTCTCATTGATGAATCCGCACAATATCTGTCAGTACGGCAGGAGCCAGCCTTTGCCTGATGGTGACATAGGAGAAGTTCCCGCGGCAAAGGATTGCCCGCCTGCTCCGTCGAATCTTGAAAAGGCGAACAATCAGTCAGACACACTGGAAGCCGTCTGGCAGGCAAGGCTTAGAGCAAAATATAAGAATACGGACAAAAGAATGTTCGCTCCCCTTGAACTATTGGGCGCAGATGACTGGCGGAAGTATCGCTGGGCGTATTATCGAATGGTGGAGCTTGCGGACAAAGAAATCGGCAGGATATTGTCAACACTTCGCAAAAAGGGTCTTCAAGAAAGAACTGTAATTATCTTTACTTCCGATCACGGTGACGGGATCGGTGCTCATCGGTGGGCGCAGAAGAACATGTTCTATGACGAATGTTCGAGGATTCCGTTAATCATCAGCCATCCAGGTAGAACGAAAGTCGGAACGAGCGATTTTCTGGTAAATAACGGTCTCGATATAATGCCGACGATTTGTGATTACGCCGGTGCAAAGGTGCCTGCGGAATGTAAAGGTCTCAGCTTGCGAGGAATCGCCGAGGGTAATAAGGCACAAAAGAAGCGAAAATATGTTGCATGCTCTACCCGCTTTGTTCAGGACCTTAGAGAGGACGGCGGGCCGATTAATCTTGAGGGCAGAATGATACGGACTAAGGATTTTAAGTATTATATATTCGATCAGGGTAAACAGCCCGAGATGCTTATTGATATGAAAAACGATCCCGGCGAGATGGAAAACCTGGCGGGCAATCCTGATTATAAAAAGGTGCTGGCCGAACATCGCAAGATGTTTGCAAAATACAAAAAAGAAAGCGGTGACGGTTTTCTATCATAAAAAAAGAAAAAAGGCACAAGCCTGATTAAATCGACGCCTGCGCCCTTTTCTATGTTAAGATTATTTCTGTGGCTTTTGTTCGAGACTTAGCAAAAATATATCGATAAAGCGGTGCACATCATCCTTCTTGACATTTCCGTCGCCGGTAAGGTCGGCGCCGTCGCACCGGCCGCAGTCGGTCTGGGGCCAGTAAGTAATCAACAGAGCCAAATCATCAAGGTCTATAATGCCGTTGCCGTCCAAATCACCTGCTTTTGTTTTTGTTTTTGTTTCCGATTTGCCCCTGTAGAGTTGCACTTTTCCATCGCCGGAGCCAATCAGCACGTCGGGATAATTATCTATTGGGCCGAAGTTACCGTCTCCCGTCCAGTAGCATACGAACGGCCTTGAGCGTGGCATGCCTTTAAGGTCAATCGCAGCGCCATTGGATTCGACGAGAGAGTAACCTGAGAAGCTTGGCTTGTCGTCGGTTCCGACGTTTTTGTAGAACAGAAGCTGGCCTTCGGTGTTGCCGGTGAGCAGGTCTTTTTTACCGTCGCCGTCCAGATCGGAGATTACGGGGCTGGAACGGTTGCTCGGGACGACCAGTTCCCAGCCATCTTCCAGTGCGAAGCTTCCAGAAGATGTTGAAAAGTTAAAACTGGGCGGGATCCCACCGCTGCAGCCGCAATTAAGATAGATATGTATCCTGCCGTCATAGGCTCCGGCTACGAGGTCTGTCTTGCTGTCATTGTCCCAATCGATAAGCGTTGGTGTCGCTCTGGCTCCGACGTCAAGATTTTCATCTTCAATACCGACCTTTATTGTCTGGCCGGTGTCAAAGACCGGCTCGCTGTCAGTGCCGTTGTTCAGGAAGATTTTGACGGTTCCATCCGCCTGGCCCACGAGCAGGTCTTTACGCATGTCGGCATCCCAGTAAACGACCCGTGGGAAACAGCCCATGCAGCTGGACGCAGGACAAGTCAAATCAGAGCCCTCGGACTGGGCGTAGAAGTAATCCGCGAATGCAGGCTCGGATTCGGTTCCTACGTTAAGGTAAACGCGGACTTTGGCATCTCCGAAACCACCGCCTTGACCGATGACAAGGTCCTGCAGATTGTCGTTGTTCCAGTCCACAAAGGACGGCACGGAGTAGCCGGGCACCTGGATATCGGCGCCATTGGCCTGGATGATTTCTTCGGGCCCGAGATTCAGCACTTTGGGTGTATCATCATTCTTGCCACCGGCAGCCGAAAGAGTCTCCAGTTCCAAAACAGCGCCATCAAAACCGGCATCCCCAAATAAATAATAACCTTGTAGAGGACCTGTGAGCATCAGGGTAACATAGTTATCGAGCAAATCTCTCGACCAGTCGTGCTGGTTAATATCAACATCGGTTGTTATCCATGTCCAGCTGTCATGATTGAAATTGATTACAGCTATCAGTTCGGTTACCTCTTTAACAACTTCATGATCCGGGTCGTGAGGCCAGGAGGAGAAAGCCCAGTCGTCATCCGGGTCGTACCATAGCGTTCTTTGGGTTGGATAATCGTCAGCATAGTCTCGCATACGGACTGTGAAAGTTGCCGATACAATCTGCTGCGAATCCGGTATTTCAGTAATATCGAAACAGTACCAGGTCTGCTCGTTACCTATCTGAGCTATCGTATCTCCACGGTCACCCACAGGATTTTCCCCAACCCAATCAGCTATTTGAGGCAGAGAGAACTGGAACGCTTCTATCGAGTAGGTATCAGCAAAAGCAGGAGCGGACCCAAGCAACAGAGCCACAGTCAGAATACATAGTTTCACTTTCATAATTTCTCCACCTTACTTCATTGGGATGATTATCAATACTTCAACTGCCCGACAATATCGGACTTATATTTCACATCTTGCGTCCACTGGCTGTGCGCATAAATAAGAAAACATAGAGGATGGCTGTTTTAATGGAACAGGTATCATCAGAGGACACGAATAGAAACTCTCCACCACCCATCCTGAACAAATAATAGTGTACTCGATTAGGCCAAAAAAGTCAAGTGAAAACTATGAAACTTACGGGTTTTCTACTAAGCTTTTCCGCAGCAAATGCCGTTTCCCCACAAGTCCGACGACAAAACGTTACTTGTTATCCCGCCAATCTTCGAACATCACCCATCTATCGAATACACAATCTACTACCAGCACACCTCGCTTATTTGTAAGCTCAAAGATTTTATGAACAGCGGCCGGAACAACAGGGTTTTGTCCCGCACTGATAAATTGTTGCCTATTTTTTCCAAAAATCCTTTTCAAAAAACCCCTAAGTTTGATTTATATGCCCACAAAACGGCCCAAGATATTTAGGTTGTTACCGCTGTCATAACTCCGACTTGAGACAATCACTGGAAAATTATCACAGGCGGTTTTTTTATGTTAAGGTCTGATATGCTTATTTCCATCTACGCAGCGAAAGATTATAATACAGAGTCATTTTGTTAGGTGCTCTTATTACAAAGTTTTCTGGAGGATGAAAAAAATGTTTAAATTTACTGCCATCGCAAAAGGATTAACAACAAAACCGACAAGCTACCATGTCCCGCAGACCAGGATAATAAGCATCGTTATCCTTATGATAACTGCCTGGCTGTATGTAATTCCGGTTCAGGCCTCTTCTTCTTCGAACAGTGATTCACTTACGCCGCTCAATCGATTTCCCCGGATGGTTCAGGAATATTTCGTTAAATCCTTACGCCGGGTCGAACAGCAGGCAAATCAACGGCGGGCAGCCCTGAAGACCCGAGCTGACGCAGAAACATACGTGAAAGACGTTCGAAAGAAAATACAGCAGAGCTTTGGGCCCTGGCCCGAGAGAACATCGCTCAATGCGCGCATTACCGGCGTCATCGAGCGGGACCAGTACAAGATAGAAAAAATAATCTTTGAAAGCCGACCCAATTTTCTTGTAACCGCCAATTTGTACGTGCCGAAGGGAAGGAAATTTCCGCTGCCCGGTGTTGTGGGAACCTGCGGCCATTCATCAAACGGAAAGGCATCGGAATTTTACCAATCCTTTTCGCAGGGCCTGGCAAGACAGGGCTACGTAGTGTTAATTTATGACCCCATCGGACAAGGTGAGCGCTTGCAGTACCCGGATGATAATTTGAAATCGAAGATCGGTGTCGGTGTCCGCGAACACCTGCACGCCGGTAACCAGCAATTTCTTGTGGGTGATTTCCTCGGCTCATGGCGAGCTTGGGACGGCATACGCGCCCTGGATTACCTGCTAACACGTAAAGAAGTTGATCCGAAACATATCGGTGTCACCGGCAACTCCGGTGGAGGTACAATGACGACTTGGCTGTGCGGCGTCGAACACCGATGGACAATGGCCGCTCCGAGCTGTTTCGTTATCACGTTCCGTCGCAACATGGAAAACGAGCTTCCCGCCGATACCGAGCAGTGCCCACCGCGGGCGCTGGCTCTCGGGCTTGACCATTCCGATTTCCTTGCCGCGATGGCACCTAAGCCTATTATCATTCTTGGAAAAGAAAAGGATTATTTTGATGCCCGCGGGCTTGAAGAGGCCCATCGCCGGCTGAGCCGTCTGTATAATCTGTTGGGGGCCAAAGAGGATATCGGATACTTTATAGGCCCAGGCTATCATGGCTACTCGCAGGAGAACCGGGAGGCTATGTATAACTGGTTCAACCGCGCCACAGGTGTCTCTGAATTACAGAGTGAGCCAGAAATAGTTATCGAGAAAGATGAGACTCTCTACTGCACACCAAGAGGACAGGTTTGTGAGCTGGACTCCCGTCCGATTTATTCATTTACCAAAGCCAAATCACAGGCACTGGGCAAAAAGCGGCGTAGAAATCTTTCCGCACCTGCGCTAAAGCGTCTTATCGTTAAGTCGCTGCGGCTAAGAAATCGGGCTAATCAGGAAACACCAGAGTATCGCATCCTCCGCAACTGGCGTTCACGCCGATACCCAATGAGGTTTTGGACAACTTATACTGTCGAAACAGAGCCGGGGATTTTGGCCGTTGTGTATCGTCTTTCCGATGAGCGACTGATGTCTCGACCACCCAGGGGACAAAGACGAGCTATATTATACGTTTCACATCAATCCAGTGACGCCGAACTTCGCGCCGAACCGCTTGTTAGAGAGCTGCTTAAAGCCGAACCCGACTCGGCTTTTTATACATGTGATGTAAGGGGCATCGGGGAATCACAACCGAACACATGCAATCAGAATTCTTTTCTTACTGCCTACGGCAGCGATTACTTCTACGCGATTCACTCGGTCATGTTAGACAGGCCCTATCCGGGACAAAAGACTTACGATTTGCTCCGGGTGCTCGACTGGCTTAAAAGCAATGGACACGATGAGGTTCACCTGGTGGCTAAAGGCTGGGGCGCACTGCCGGCAACGTTCGCTGCTGTTTTGTCTGACCAGGCCAAACAGGTGACATTGAAAAATGCCCTGACTTCATACACCGACATAGCCGAGTCAGAAAATTACACATGGCCGCTTTCGTCTCTTGTCCCGGACATATTGAAGTCATTTGATTTGCCCGATTGCTACCGGTCTCTGCGGAATAAAAAGTTAAAACAAATCGACCCCTGCGGCGCCGATGGTTTAATAACCGCCCAATAAAGCCATTAACAACAATCTAATGCAAAGGCCACCCGAAGTGATAAGCGACAGTTGTTGCCACAATGGCGTGCGACATATGTGTAGCTTTCTCCTATTAGACAACAAATATGTATCAGAAATAGATATAATGACAAATAGAAACTCCTTTACATAATATGCTGTAATTCATTATATTATAAGAATATATATCATTTTGACGATAACATATTAATGTAACTTATATTACATATTTGTTTTATTTGTTTTTTTAATACTAAAATCACAAAGTATAATAATATCGAAATACAAATAATGGGTAATTAATTATGTCAGCGAACAGTTTTAATCTGCAAAAGAGTGAAACGCATGCCGAACGTCACGTGCATGAATTGGAAACACTTTATAGAATAAGCCATATCCTGTCGGTAGTGAAGAACCAGAAACAATCCCTCGCCGAGGTTCTGGACGTTCTTGACAGTGAACTGGGCCTCAACAGAGGCACGATAACATTACTGGGCCCTGATGGCAGCGAAATCAGGATTGAAGTAGCGCACAATCTTTCACAGGAAAACAGCCACAAAATAAGATACCGGATGGGAGAAGGTGTCACGGGAAAAGTGATGAAGACGGGCAAGGCAATAATAGTTCCAAAGATATCTCAGGAACCGTTGTTCCTCAATCGTTTCGAACGTTGGAATGTCAATAAAGAGGAAATAAGTTTTATTTGCGTTCCAATTTCGATTGAACAGGAGGTCATCGGAGCAATATCCGTTGACAGGGTATTCGCTGAGACAGCCTTGCTTGATGAAGATATGCGTGTTCTCAGTATCATAGCGAGCATGATAGCAAACGATGTAAGAATTCGGCGAGAAATTACCTTGCGAAGACAAAAGCTTGAGGACGAGAACATGAGATTACGTCACGAGCTTGAAGACCGATTCAGGCCGGAGAACATTATAGGAAATTCCGGTTCTATGCATGATGTATATCGTCAAATCCATCAAGTCGCCGCCAGCGACACAATCGTTCTTATTCGCGGCGAATCGGGCACAGGCAAAGAACTGGTGGCCCATGCGATACATTATTTAAGCCCCAGGGCAGACAAGCCTTTCATAAGGGTAAACTGCGCCGCCTTAAATGAGAACCTGCTTGAAAGTGAGCTGTTCGGCCACGAAAAGGGCGCCTTTACAGGGGCATTACAGAGCCGAAAAGGACGCATCGAAGAAGCCGAATGCGGCACGTTATTTCTCGATGAAATAGGGGACTTTTCTCCAGTTACGCAAGTCAAGCTCCTGCGGGTCCTTCAGGAACGTCAATTCGAACGAGTAGGCAGCAACCGTACCTTAAAAACCAACGCAAGGATTATAGTTGCTACAAATCGTGATTTGGAAAAAGCGATGGGTGCAGGGACATTTCGTCAGGATTTTTACTATCGGGTAAATGTATTTCCCGTTTTTCTGCCCCCCCTGCGGGATCGTAAAGACGACATTCTTTTGTTGGCCGACTATTTTGTAGAGCAATATTCATCCAAAATGGACAAAGACGTACGGAGAATCAGCACGCCGGCTATCAATATGATGGTGGCTTATCATTGGCCGGGCAATGTACGGGAACTGGAAAACTGTATCGAAAGAGCGGTACTGCTGAGTACGGACGGGGTCATACATGGCCACCACCTTCCCCCAACACTGCAAACCTCCGACGCATCCGATACCATCGGCATAGGTTCGCTGCAGGAAAAGGTCAACCTGTTCGAACGTGATATAATTGTCGATGCGCTAAAACGCTGTAACGGTAATCTTGCCGCAACAGCCCGCGATCTAAAGACCACCGCTCGAATTATGGGATACAAAGTCAAGGAGCTGGGAATTGATTACAAACGATACTGCAGGAAAAGAGGTTGATTTATGACCGCCTGGGCAAGTACCGGCATTAAAGGCCTGGATGCGACACTTTGTGATTTGAAAAAGGGCGACAACGTAGTCTGGCAGGTCGATAGTATAGAAGATTACAGTCGCTTTGTTAGTCCATACGTAAAAAAAGCAATAGAGGACAAACGAAACATTGTTTATATGAGATTTGCCCAGCACAGGCCTCTCATTGAAAATGACCCGAATGTTACCGTTTACCAGCTTGACGCAAAGGGCGGCTTCGAGAGTTTTTCCTCACACGTTCATGCCATAATTTCAAAGGAAGGCACCGAGGCATATTACGTTTTTGACTGCCTTTCTGATTTGTTAGCCGCCTGGGCAACGGACCTAATGGTAGGTAACTTCTTTATGGTAACCTGCCCTTATCTTTTCGAACTGGATACAATTGCTTATTTTGCCATATTGCGAAACCACCATTCTTTTCAAACGGTTGCCCGTATCCGCGAAACGACCCAGTTGCTGCTGGATGTGTATAACTTCGATGGAAATACTTACGTTCATCCATTGAAAGTATGGAGGCGATATTCACCAACAATGTTTTTGCCTCACTTGCAGAAGGATGAAGAATTTTCGCCATTAGTAAGCAGCATCGATGCAAGCAAATTACTGTCCCATATCTCCCAGCAGGGTCTGAACTGTTCGGCAAGAACCCTGGATTACTGGGACCGCCTTTTTATGAAGGCGGACGGCCTGATGAAATCACCTTCGGATTCAGAAGAAGCCAAAGAGCTGGTTCGGGAGCTTTGCAGAATAATGGTAGGTCGGGAAAAAAGAATCGCTGAACTGGCCCACAACAGCTTTACTCTCGAAGATATGATGAATATTAAGAGCAGGCTGATTGGAAGCGGCTTCATCGGCGGTAAAGCGGCCGGCATGCTTCTGGCACAAAAAATTCTGGCAAATGACAATTCGTTCGACTGGAACCGGTATCTGGAACCCCACGACTCATTCTATATCGGCTCGGATGTTTTTTACAGCTACATAGTTGAAAACGGCTGGTGGAAACTGCTCATGAAACAGAAAACCAGGGAGGGTTACTTTGAAGCAGCCCCTGAGATCAGGGAAAATCTCATGAAAGGCAAATTCCCGGGTCTTCTTCGTGAGCGGTTTCAGGAAATAATAGATTACTTCGGGCAGTCACCGATTATTGTTCGATCGAGTAGTTTGCTGGAAGATTCATTTGGCAACGCTTTTGCAGGAAAATATGAAAGCATATTCCTCGTAAATCAGGGTGACCCCGAACAGCGCTATCGAGAGTTCGAAGAGGCCGTCAGGAGGGTTTATGCAAGTACTATGGACAAGGACGCCCTGACGTATCGTTTGCAAAGGAATCTTGACCAGCAGGATGAACAGATGGCTTTACTTGTCCAGCGAGTATCCGGCTTTTACCAAAAACATTACTTTTTCCCATGCCTGGCCGGGGTGGGTGTCTCATACAATACCTTTGTCTGGAATCAGGAGCTTGACCCCAAAGCCGGCATGTTGAGACTTGTCTTCGGCCTTGGCACCAGAGCGGTGGACCGTGTCGAGGACGATTACCCACAGATTATCGCTCTGGACCAGCCGCTGCTACGTCCTTACGGTAACAGGGAAGACGCAATAAGGTTCTCACAGCATAGCGTTGACCTCCTCGATACAAACCAAAACTGCTTAAGGACGGTTCGTTTTGCCGAACTTTTGAAGGAAAACCTTGATATGCAATTAGACCTGTTGGCCAGTCCAGACCGTCATACCGAACAAAAAATGAAAGAACTTGGCATAAAGGGCCAAAGGGCGTGGGTTTTGACATTTGAAAAATTCTTATCGAAAACAGATTTTCCACAGGTGATGCAGAAAATGCTTGGGACACTGGAAAATTATTACAATTATCCGGTTGATGTAGAGTTCACGGTAAATTTTGCAAATAACGGCTCTTTCAAGATTAATTTAGTCCAGTGCAGACCTTTACAAACCAAGGGTTTGGAAGCAAGCGTGCAAATTCCTGAAGACGTTGAATTAGAAAAGGTCCTTTTTGCCTCCGACGGTTACACTATGGGAGGAAGAATTTCGCAGCCGATCAAACGAATTATTTATGTCGAGCCGCAGGCATACGTAGAAGCTCCGGTTTCACAGAAATACAGCATAGCAAGGCTGATAGGCAAGCTGAACGCACAAATAGCCGATAAAAAGAAGACACCGACCCTTTTACTTGGACCGGGCAGGTGGGGGACAACAACGCCAAGTTTGGGTGTGCCCGTCAGTTTTTCCGAAATCAATAAGATATCGGTGCTCATGGAGATAGCCTACGAAGGAGGAAATTTGATGCCGGAGCTTTCCTTCGGTACGCATTTCTTCCAGGACCTGGTTGAAAGTGATATCTTTTACGCAGCTCTCTTCCAACAGAAAAAAACGTAGTATTCAACAAGGAAAAGCTCCTGGAAATGCCCAATTTGCTGAGGGATTTTGTTCCAGCAGAAGGTGAATATGAAAATGTGGTAAAAGTTGTTGAGGTCGATTCGGACTCATTACAAATCATGTCGGATATTGTCAGCCAAAAACTGATTTGCTTTTTCAAATAATATACGATTGGGCAAGGGACAGCCTATGGCCTGCTTATGCCGCCTTTCTTCTAATCAAGATATTCGATTTTCATCCACTCCCATCCGGTCTTTTGTAAAACCCGGAAGTGATTCTAAAAAGCCTGATTGATAAAATATTTATCTTAAAAATAATATTTAAATAGTTTGATTGTTATTGCGTCACTTGTTAAAATGTCTCTTAAGCGGATAGCAAGCCATATTTTCGGTTCGTGTAAAAAGGAGTCACATAATGGCCAAAAAAAAGACGAAAAGAAAGAAACTCAAAAAAGGTTTGTGGACGAAAGGTGAATTGACTCATCTCAAGAAGCTTTTCCCGTCCAATCCCACCGCCAAAATTTCCAAAACTCTGGGACGGCCTAACGACGCAGTAAAAAAGAAGGCCTCCAGAATGGGACTTCGCAAGTCAAAGAGATACCTGAAAACACTTGGCAGAGCGTAAACTTTAAAAGACTTCTTTTTGTGAAACAAACGGGGATATAGTCATCTATTTTTAGACGGGGATTCCACAAACGCCGAATATCATACACAATTGAAGATTTTTATAGGTTTTGCAGTTTCTTTTTTGACTATTTAATGGCTGATTACTCAGCTTTGCGCTGATGGTGTATAGTTGCCATAGCTACTCATAACCTTTCATTATACCATTTTATCGCCTCCCAAATCTTTTATTTATTGAATTGACCAAAGTATCCCTCTATGCTATCATTTTCTTCGATTACCACTCAGCTCAAATGCATGAGAAAGTTCTTATAAACAAGTCATTCATAATAGCAGGAGCTTATCTATGAAACATATAACACGCCGAGATTTTATGAAAAGTTCGATTTCCGCCGGTTTTGCCCTTTCGATGCCGTTTTCCCGTGTTCGCGGCGCTAATAGCGATATTCGCGCAGCCGTAGTTGGCTTTCGTGGTCATGGCAGGACCCACATTAACGCTTATGTGAAAATCCCCGGCGTCCGTGTCGTAGCTCTGTGCGATGCCGACAGAGATATTCTGGATCGCGGTTTGTCGGAATCCATGTCTCGCAATCAGAAAGTTGATGCCTATACTGATGTACGTGAACTCCTGGAGGACAAGAGCATAGACGTTGTTTCTACTGCTACCCCAAACCATTGGCATGCGCTTATAACCGTTTGGTCATGCCAGGCAGGTAAGGATGTTTGTGTTGAAAAGCCTGTTTCGCACAATATCTTCGAAGGCCGTAAAATGGTCGAGGCATCACGGAAGTATAACCGCATCGTTCAGGCCGACCTTGATCTGCGTTCCAATGAAGGTCTGTCTGAAGCCGTTCGATACATCCAGCAGGGACAGCTCGGCAATATCGTTGTAGTGCGCGGTTTCTGTTACAAACGGCGTAGCAGCATGGGAAAGGTGTCGGGACCGCAGAAGGTCCCTGACTCTGTCGATTATAATTTATGGTGCGGCCCGGCCCCGAAGGAACCATTAATGCGTAAAAATCTGCACTATGACTGGCACTGGGTATGGCCAACCGGCTGTGGCGAAATCGGCAACAATGGACCTCACCAATTGGACGTTTGTCGCTGGGTATTAGGCAAAAGCAAATTACCTAATCGTGTAATTAGTTTCGGTGGCCGCTTCGGATACGATGATGACGGCCAAACACCTAATACCCAGATTACAATTTTTGATTATGGTGACGTTCCGATAATATATGAGGTAAGAGGCCTGCCAACCAAAGAAGGCGACTCTAATATGGATATTTACCGTTCGGTTAGTACTGCCGGTGTAGTTATGCGAAGCGGCCGCCCGAGCCCATCTCCCAACACCGGCGTGGTAGTTCAATGTGAAGACGGCTATGTTGACCTCACAGGCCTTGTTGCTTTCAATAATTTCGGAAAGGAAGTCAAACGTTTCAAATCGAGTAGTCCCGGACCCCAGACCAGTTTTATCAATGCAGTACGAAGCAGAAAAATCAGCGATATCAGGACTGATATCCTCGAAGGCCACCTTTCTACTTCCCTCTGCCATATGGGAAATATTTCTTACAGAATCGGCGAAGAATCCTCTAACGATAAAATTAGAGAAGTTATCCAGGGTGATAAAGATTCACTTGAAGCCTTCGAGCGTTTCCAAAACCATCTTTCCGCCAACGGAGTGAGTCTCAAAAGTACCCCGGCCATCCTTGGTCCCTGGCTCGATATGAACTCAAGAAAAGAATTTTTCTTCGGTAAGTTCTCAAAGCAGGCTAACAAACTTTTGACGAGGAATTACCGAAAACCATTTGTTGTGCCGGAGCAGGTCTGATTATTATCATAGCCACGTCCTATTCGTTTATATATAAACAAACATATTTGCACTACATTAATTTATAACGTTTTGTACAAATTTCTTTTTGAAATCTTATTTTTAGCACAAAATTTAGCTTCGTATTATACAAGCTATAAAATCTTTAGATTGAAACCACTATTTTTCTGCCAAATACAATAATTTGAAAAATCTATACACAGCTTTAATTTATAATAAATATTTTTCTTATCTGTTTGCACACTTATAGCTTATCCTAATAAACGGATCGTTATGAGGCCTTGCGAAAAGTACGATGAAAAGGCTGCAAGCCAAAAAGTTCGGATGCTTGGTTTTCTTAACTTTGATAATGTTTTTGTTCTCACAATGCAGGGATCTGACTTTGCAGCCGAACAGAATAGAGCGGGTTATTTGGATAGTCTCTTAATATTATTTTTCAGATTAACATAATGGAAGAACCTTTATATATTTTCCTTTAAATCAAAAAATGTAATGTATGTTATTATTATAACATACTCGCTTTTATACTC
>CAZWME010000006.1:0-23049 GCA_964634515.1 uncultured Pirellulales bacterium
GAAGTGAAAAAATCTTGGGGCTCGAGCATTCAGGCTTCCTGTGTTTATCCTGCAGAGGAAGGAATGGTTATACAAACTGATACGGAAAGGGTCTTGAAGACCCGCCGGATGATGCTCGAACTGCTGTTGGCCCGTTGCCCGGATGCACCCCGGATAGTGGAAATGGCTAAGGAGATGGGCATCGACGAACCTCGCTTTCCCAAGAAGAACGAGAACTGTATCCTATGTGGACTCTGTACAAGGGTATGCGAAGAAAGGATGGGAATCGGCGCCGTCAGTTTTGTCAACAGAGGTTCGGACCGAAAGGTGGCTGTTCCTTATGACAAGCTTTCTCCTGTCTGTATAGCATGTGGCGCCTGCACAGTTGTCTGCCCGACTAATGACGTGGACCTCTCCAAGGTT
This sequence comes from uncultured Pirellulales bacterium, assembly GCA_964634515.1. Lineage (GTDB taxonomy): Bacteria > Planctomycetota > Phycisphaerae > Sedimentisphaerales > Anaerobacaceae > NIOZ-UU13. The sequence continues at coordinate 403 of CAZWME010000006.1, forward strand.
ACACTCAATAAACCAAGGCCAATAATGGCCGATTATGATATGGGCCTTGTCCAAAGGTCTTCTATTTACATACCTTTCGCTCAGGCCATACCCAAAGTAGCGGTGATTGACAAAAATACTTGTATGCACTTCCTTAATGATACGTGTAAATCATGTGAAAATTTCTGTGAAGCCGGGGCTATCGACTATGAACAGCAGGATGAATTCGAGGAGCTGGATGTCGGTGCGGTTGTCCTGTCGCCGGGATTTGAGCAATTTGATCCGGACCTCAAGAAGGAGCTCGGTTACTCGAGGTATTCCAATGTCCTGTCCAGTCTTCAGTTCGAACGGCTTCTCTCGGCCAGCGGACCGTACCTCGGAAAGGTCCTGCGCAGCACCGATGAAAAAGCCCCCGGGAAAATTGCATGGATACAGTGTGTCGGCTCCAGAGAAGTAGAGTGCAACTATTGTTCCTCGGTCTGCTGTATGTATGCGACCAAGGAGGCAATTATTGCCAAGGAGCATGCCCCCGACCTCGAATGCACAATCTTTTTCATTGATATGCGAGCCTATGGCAAAGGATTTGACGCCTATTACGAGCGTGCCAAGGAGCTTGGCGTTAAATATATTCGCTGTCGTCCCTCTTCGGTGAAAGAGGACTCCAAAACAAAGGACCTCAAAATCACATATCAGGCCGCTAACGGCGAAATAGAAACAGATGAGTTTGGCATGGTAGTTCTTTCCACAGGTTTAAGACCTCCGGCTGAGGTCCGCGAACTGGCGGATCAATTCGGAATCGAGCTCGATCAACATGGTTTTGCCGCCACGCTTCCTCGGGCACCGGTCGAACCCTCGAAGCCCGGTGTTTATGTTTGCGGGCCATGTGCGGCGCCGAAAGATATCCCTGAAACGGTCATGGAAGCATCGGCAGGCGCCGCCAAGGCAATGGCGCTGCTTACGGAGCAGCGAAATACTCTAATCACACATAAAGAGTATCCACCTGAAATGGACGTTGCCGGGCAGGAGCCGCGTATTGGTGTGTTTGTCTGTCACTGCGGCAGGAATATCGGCGGAGTCGCCGATGTGCCCGACGTAGTCGAATATGCCAAAACTTTGCCGAATGTCGTCTATGCGGCGGATAATCTATATACGTGCTCGACCGATACTCAGGAAAATATGAAAGAAATGATTGCCGAGCACAACCTGAATCGCATAATAGTTGCTTCATGCAGTCCGAGGACCCATGAACCTCTATTCCGCAATACGTGCCGGGAGGCCGGGCTTAATGAATACCTGTTTGAAATGGCCAATATTCGCGACCAGTGTACCTGGGTGCACATGCATGAGCCGGAAATGGCCACCCAAAAATCAAAAGACCTTGTCAGGATAGCCGTTGCCAAGTCAAGAATGCTCGAACCTCTGGAAAAGGGAACTCTAAAGGTCAATAACGACGCTCTGGTAATCGGCGGCGGCATCGCCGGAATGACGGCGGCAATTAATTTAGGCGATCAGGGGTTTAAGGTGCATCTCGTTGAAAACCAGGAGCAATTGGGTGGCAACCTTAATCATATACACAGCCTGCTCAGCGGCGACGATCCACAGCAAAAGCTTAAAAGCACTATTGAGAAGGTCAACGCCCATCCTAATATAGATGTGCATCTCGAAAGTAATGTATCTGAGGTTGAAGGTTCGGTTGGTAATTTCAAGTCAACAATCCAGCATAACGGCGATGGGAAACAGGTCTCTCACGGAGTCGTTATCGTCGCCACCGGAGCCGAGCAATACGAACCGACCGAGTATCTCTACGGCAAAAACCCCCGCGTTCTTACCCAGCGGACATTTGAGCAGTGGATGTCCGAGGACAATGCCGAGCTTAAAAAGGCCAAATCCATTGTGATGATTCAATGCGTTGGTTCACGGGACGAGGAGCGTCCATATTGCAGCCGCGTTTGCTGCTCGGAAGCAATTAAGAATGCGATTGTCATTAAGAGAAAGCAGCCTGAGACGGATGTTTACATTCTCTATCGTGACGTGAGAACATACGGCCTGCTTGAAGAATACTATACGGAGGCAAGACGTATAGGCGTACGCTTCATCCGCTATGAAGAGGACAAGAAACCTGAGGTCTCAGCCAGTAATGGCAGCTTCTCAGTTTCCTGTTTTGACCCCATTCTCAATGCACCCGTTACGATAAACTCTGATTTGGTTGTACTTGCTGCGGGTATAGTACCTGGCGAAACCCTTAGTGAAGTCGGCAAATTATACAAGTTGTCGCTCAATCAGGACAAGTTCTTCTTAGAGGCGCACATGAAGCTCAAACCGGTCGATTTTGCCACCGATGGTGTTTTCATGTGCGGACTGGCGCACTGCCCCAAATCAATCGAAGAAAGCATCGCCCAGGCGGACGCAGCCGCAGGCCGGGCCGCAACTATCCTGTCCAAAGACGAAATCGAGCTGGACGCAAATATTTCAGTAATCGTGGACGATAACTGTGACGGCTGTGCATATTGCATCGATCCGTGCCCGTATAACGCATTGACGCTTATTGAATATATGCTCAAAGGCGATATTAAGAAGACCGTTGAAAGAGATGCGGCATTGTGCAAAGGCTGTGGTGTGTGTCAGGCTACGTGTCCGAAAAAAGGAGTATTTATTCGCAGTTTCAGGCTTGAACAATTAGGCGCAATGGTTGAAGCCGCGCTGGAAACAGGCTAATAGAGGAGTTTGTTTAATATGGCAGACGAAGAAACGTTTGAACCGATAATTGTTGGTTTTTGTTGCAACTGGTGTTCGTATGCAGGGGCCGATCTCGCCGGAGTCTCCCGGTATCAGTATCCTCCGAATCTCCGGATTATACGAGTTATGTGCTCTGGGATGGTGCACCCGAATCTGGTCATAGATGCTTTAACAAAAGGTGCAGATGGGGTTATGATTTGCGGCTGCCATATCGGAGACTGTCACTACCTCGACGGTAATGTTAAGGCTGAGAACCGAAAGGAAGCAATAGAGCTTATGTTGGAAGATTTCGGCATAGAGCCTGAACGATTCAGGCTCGAATGGATATCCGCATCTGAGGGTCCCAGGTTCGCTGAGGTGATCCGGGAAATGACCGAGGCTGTTCGTGCGCTGGGTCCCAGCATGTATAAGGTTTGAGAATATTTGTTCGGCTTGAATATGGTGAGCCGGGTTGAAACGTATGTATAGCTTTGAAATTAATTTGTTGTAGGACTTTTAGATATGCCAAAAGCACGTTTTTTTGATGGTAAAAAATTTATGTGGGATGGCCTTGAGTACGACGACGAAGAAAAAGCCGGCTCAGTGGAGAAGGAATACGCTGAAAAGGGCTTTGAGGTTCGAACCTGCAGCGAGGATGGAAAAGTGTTTGTTTACACACGGCGGGTTGTCACTGAGGTTGTGGTGGAATAAAACCAGCAGGGTTGGCTGTACGGGCCGGCTTGCCAGAAGGAAGCTGCCGTAACAAAAGTCGTTGTGAAAGGAGAAAACATGAGTGCTCCAAAGATATTGATTATCGATGACGATCCGGATTTTGTGATGGTCACTAAAGCGATCCTCGAGACAAAGCAGTACAACGTTCGGTTCGCATACGATCCGGAAGAGGGATTCGTCAAGCTTGAGGAGGAAATACCGGACGCCCTGATCCTGGATGTCATGATGGGAAAAGGTGCAGAGGGATTCGTTTGTGCAAGGAAGATACGGAAGGACCCACGGTTTGATAAGATGCCTATATTAATGATAACATCCATGTCCGAGCAGACCGGATTTAATTTTCCCGGCGAAGGTAAACATTCCAAGTTCCTGCCGGTTGATGAATATATAGAGAAAGGCATTGAGCCGCATGTTCTTCTTGAGAAAGTTGAGCAGCAGCTTACCAAAAAAAGAGACGACTAATTGTAAATATAAGTTAATGAGAAATGAGATACTACATAATATGTTAAATCTCTTGAGAAAGGAGGTACTACCGTGCCTGTAAAAGTAGCAGAAGAATGGCTGAACATCTGTGCAGGATGTGAGGTCACAATACTGGACATAGGCGAGCCGCTTCTTGACCTGCTGCCTGAGCTCAATTTTGTCCACATGCCTGTGTTGATGGACCATAAATATTTTGGTCAAACAGGAGAAAAGGAAGAAATGGAGATCCCCGAGGCGGATGTGGGGATAATCTCAGGAGGTGTACGGAACGAGAAGGAAAAGCATGTTGCCGAGGAAATGAGGAAAAAGTGCAAAACCCTCATTGCCCTTGGCTCATGTGCATGCTATGGCGGAATTCCCGCTATGGCGAATATGTATTCTCTTGAATCCCTGTATGACAAGGTTTACAGAGACTGTAAAACTACGGATGCTGCTGATACACCTAATGAGAATCTTCCTCCTCTATTGGACAGGGTGTACGCTATAGATGAGGTTGTGCCTGTGGATGTATATATTCCAGGTTGTCCTACGAATCCTGATATTATTGTCAAGGCCCTCACGGCACTTTTGGAAGGCAAGGAGTTCAAGCTCGAAGAGAGAAGTGTCTGCGACGAGTGTCCGCTTAAGCGGGAAAAGAAGGCAGCGGGCGGCCAGATTAAAAGAACACTCGATTCTGTGGAATTCGACCAGAGCAAACCCTGGGACCAGACCAGGTGCTATATGGAGCAGGGCTATTTATGCCTGGGACCGGTCACCCTGGCGGGCTGTGGGAGTAAAGAAGGAAACGGTGACGGTGTAACAGTCCCTCGCTGCATAAAAGGGTTTATGCCGTGCCGGGGATGCTTCGGTCCGATTCGTAAAGGCGCAAATCCTTTGGTTGACATGATGACTGCGATTTCATCTATAGGGCTGGACGCAAAACAGGTTCCCGACAGACGCGCACTGCTAAACAGGTATATTGGTGCTCAAAAACGACTTAGGCCGTTGCCTGTGCGTCCAAAGTAGAAAGGATGTATAAATATGAAAACAATTACAATAGCCCCAGTAACCAGAATTGAGGGCCATGCCAAGGTAACTATTAACCTTGATGACAGCGGTAATGTGGCGGATACTTTTGTTAACGTGGTGGAGCTTCGCGGTTTCGAGAAGTTTTGTATTGGAAGGCCTGTAGAGGAACTCCCGCGTATTGTAACGAGTATCTGCGGGGTGTGCCCGTGGCACCATCACCTGGCGTCGGCGAAGGCCAACGACGTAATCTTCGGGGTAACGCCGCCGCCTACGGGGACAAAGCTCAGGGACCTCTGCCAGAGCATCGCCTTCTGCTCGGACAAGATACTTCACTTCTTCGTCCTGGCAGGCCCGGACTTTGTGATGGGCCCGGATAGTGACTATTCTGTGAGAAACGTTATAGGAATAGCCCAGGCAAATCCCGAAATAGGCAGGAAAGTCATTCGCAACCGGCACCTCGGCACACAGATGCTCAACATAATTTCAGGGAAGGCTATTCACCCTGTTACTGCAGTACCGGGCGGATTCAGTAAGCCTCTGACAGAGGCCGAACGGGAAAAAGTTGTTCCCATGGCAAACGAAGTGCTGGAGTTTGCAAAGTTTGCTATAGCATTCGCCAAGGAGAACATCTTCCCCAAGTACCTCGACGCCATTAAGACCTTGGGCGTGATTGAGACAGGTTTTCTGGGGACTGTGACTGATGATGGGACGCTCGAACTATATGACGGCAAGGCCCGTTTGATGAAACCTGACGGTTCGTATGAAGAATTCGAGTATAGCGATTATACGGACCACATTAGCGAACATACCGAGCCCTGGACATATCTCAAGTTCCCTTATGCCAAAAAATGGGGCGACTTTTCGATGAATCTCGATAATCCGTCGGGTATATACCGCACTAACACCCTTGCTCGTATTAATGTCTGCGACAAGATGGCAACGCCGTTGGCGCAGGCGGAGCTCGAAGAGTTCCGGGAGAACTTTGGCCGGCCCGCCCAGCAAACACTGCTCTACAACTACGCGAGACTGATCGAGTTGGTTTACAACGCCGAGCATGTCATTGAGCTTCTGAACGACCCGGAGATCACCGGGAAGGAGACACGCGTTCCGGTTACGCCGCGAGCTGCAAGGGGTGTGGGTTGTGTTGAGGCACCCAGAGGGACTTTGATCCACGATTATGAGACCGATGATAACGGGCTGATTACCAACGTCAATCTGATTGTCGGTACTACGCATAACAATGCGCCAATCAATATGTCCGTTAAGCAAACGGCGAAAACTCTGATAAAGGACGGTAATTACGACCAGGGAATTCTCAACAGGGTTGAAATGTCCATACGGGCCTACGATCCGTGTCTGTCCTGCGCAACGCACAAACTGGATGGAAGTGTTGCTGTGAAACTTGAGATTCGTGATGCTCGTGGTAAAATAATCGACACTATTGCAAATTGGTAAGTTGACAGGGCCTTAAAGCAGTCCGATATTGAGATTGCTTTGGCCCTCTAAAACGACTTACCGGATGAATATAATGATGCTATAGTGGTGAGATAGTTGTAGTCTAAAATCTCTGAAAAGGATTTTGGGAAATTTCTCAGTGTGTGCGCTGGATTCCCGGCGATTTAATCAACTCTGAGCGAAGGATACAGGTCAATAACTGAGAAGATGGAGAATTAAGGACAAAGACTGTTTCTAATGGCTTCAGATGAGAGTATTCGGCCGGCTGTATATGAGTTGCCGCTTCCACAGGAATTGCCCGTTGATGCTGAGATCAAAGACTCGGCAAGATCTCTGCCGGAATCTCTGCTAATGCGAAATGCATTGTGGTTCTGCCGGATCAGATGGTTAGTGATTGCAACTCTTTTCTGCTATGGTGTAGTGGGTCTGTTTCCACGTTCAATTGACTACTTCGAAATGCGTTCTCCGGGAATGTGGCCCTTTGTAATGGCCGGGATTTTGACATTGTTCAATCTTGTTTTTCTGTTTCTTGCGCGGGCCAGGACCTTTCCGTCCAAAATCATTTTTAACCTGTGGAGTCAGATTATTGTTGATTTGGTTATCCTCACAGCGGTCGTTTACTTTATCGGCAGCCTTGAGACGAATATAGCGTTCACGTATCTTTTTCATATCGTTTTATCCTGTGTGTTTTTCTCGCGCAGGCAGAGTTTGATTGTGACTATCATGGCAATCGTCATGTTTGCCGTGTGTATAACCGCGGAATATGTATTTGAGATACTGCCTTCGATGAGTATTTTCAACGAGTCGTTTCATGAACAGAATCATTCGCCGGTATTGACAACATTGACTGTTGACTTCTTTTTCGCTATCGGAATATGGCTGGTCGTATGGTATCTTGCTTCCTACTTATCTTCAATGGTGCGCCGGAGGGATTTCGAGCTTACTGGTAGCAACCTCCGTCTCATTGCTGCCCAGGAGGAACGGGCCCGGCATATGCTTGCCACAACCCATCAGCTAAAAGCCCCTTTTGCGGCGATCTATTCCAATGCGCAGCTCCTGCAACAGGGTTATTGTGGTGAGATTCCTGATGAAGCGGTGCAGGTGATACAGCGTATAACGTCGAGATCCCGGCGACTGACTACAGAAATCCAGGAAATGCTCCAGTTGGCAAATCTAAGCTCAACCAGCCAACAGTCTTTTCCCCAGACCAGGATAGTATTGTCGGAATTACTATTATGGTGCAAATCTCAGGTTGCCCCGATAGCTCGTGAACGCGGCGTTACTTTCAAAGTGAGTGTTCGGCCGGTAGCCATGGTGGGTACTGAAGATCACTTTAAAATGTTATTTGTCAATCTCCTGTCAAATGCGGTAATATATTCCCATAGAAACGGACAGGTAGATATCTGCTGTTATAAAGGCCCGGCTTCGGAGCCTGTTGTTACTATTGGCGACAATGGAATAGGCATACCGGCGGATAAACTTCCTCATATCTTTGAGGAGCATTACCGAACCAATGAGGCCGTGCAGCATAACAAAGAGTCTTCCGGGCTGGGTTTGGCTATTGTTAAAAACGTAGCCGAATTGTACGGTATCCGCATCAGGGTGGAAAGCCGTTTCGGTTCGGGAACAAAATTTGAGCTTAAATTCCCGGCCCCGAACGGAATTCCGGGCGATAAGATGAAAGGAGAAACGAAATGGCCTATCTCTTGATTGTTGATGATGACGAAGATTTTGCCAGTACGATAGCTACTGTCCTGCGTTCAGAAGGACACGAGGTACAGGTTGAGCTGGACATTGATAGTGCGGTGAACAGTATGGAAAGCAAACCTCCGGATTTGGCGATTTTGGATGTTATGTTTCCCGAAGACGCCTCTGCCGGATTTGAACTGGCACGCTCCATGCGCCACGAAAGCGGAAAGCTCAAGACTATTCCAATCCTGATGCTGACTGCTATCAACACAAAATTCCCGCTCGGTTTCGGCCCGAAAGATATCGACGAAAGCTGGATGCCGGTAACTGAATTTCTGGAAAAACCTGTTGATTTTGATGTTTTACGGGAAAAAGTGGCCAAGCTTTTAAGTGCGAATAAAGCAAATGACTGATAAAGGGTGTAGTATATGGGACCTGAGTGGTACGATAAATCTATTCTTATACTGGGATGCGGCAATGTATTGCTTGAGGATGACGGATTTGGACCTGCCGTTGCTCAGCAGCTCCAGCGAGACTTCACAATTCCCTCCGATGTCTGTGTTCTCGATACAGGGACTTCAGTTCGAGAGATACTCTTTGATACCATTCTTGCCGACAAGAAGCCGTCAAAAATCGTCATAATAGATGCGATGGATTGCGGCCTTGAACCGGGAGAACTTTTCAGCCCGGACATCGATTCTTACCCAAAGGTCAAGCTCGACGATTTTTCGCTGCACCAGGTACCGACATCGAATTTGCTTCGTGAGCTTCGTGACCTTTGCGACATAGAAGTCGTAGTAGTCGCCTGTCAGGTGGCCGGAGCATGTGACGTGGTCAATCTGGGGCTTTCTGAACCTGTAAGCAAAGCTGTCGAGCGCGCTGTCAAGATGATCGCCAAAGAGCATTTCAAATAGCTGTTCGGATATTGTTTACAGCATATTGAACTGAATTAAACCACTCCGGCATCAAAAGTACGGGACAAGAGTAAGACCGGCTGCGCGGGTTTTCTTTTTATTGATATTAGTATCTGTTTAAACGAGATCCTCCATGACTCAATATCACCACTTCTGAGGCCTGTGCCTAAAGCTAACAGGATTCTCATCCACAACGTTTTATATTGTTTAGAAGTTTATAGCAATTTCTTTATCTGAGTGTTACTTAAGGATTTGACAGGTCTCTCATCTTCCTTTAACAACCTGATTTTAATCTCTCCATTACGGGAGCATTTATGGCTTGACTGAGGCTTTGGTGAATGTTTCCCTTGCTTTGGTGATGGCTGTATGGTGGTGGACTTGGTGCATTCCTTTGTCGCGCTCATATGCTCTCAGGTACGCATTACAAATAGCAAGGCCAAGTTTGACATCTTGCTGATCCAGAACCTCTGTGACGCAATAGAAGCAGAGCCAATCGATCGCGTGATTGAAGCGCTTCGTGCTCATCAAAAGTTTTGTTCCACGCAGGGCGGTCTGTCTTGCAGCTTGCTGATGACCTAAATACAGACAGGCGGATATTTTGTGTCTATAGATATCGTCTATCGTACCGTGGTGGACGGATAATTTGGAGATGATGGCGTAAGCATCCTCATGAGTTTCAATCGCACGATCGAAGTATGTCAGTGAGGATGGGTCTTTTCTCTGCCGATACAATACTTCGGCCATTGTCCAATCGGCGCAGAACTGAACGAGGGGGTTTTCTGAATGTATATACTTCTGTGTGACGCCGATCACATTTTCAGGCAAATCGCTTTGCTTGTTTTGGAGCTGGATGAAAAGTGAGAGCACTAAAGAAGGATCGTCATCTACGTTGCTGACCGCGTCATCCAGTTGTACCGAGAGTTCCTTGAAGGCATTAGCCAAGGCAGCCGCACGTCCCGCCTTTGTCCATAGAACGAAATCAACATCACTGCGGCCGGCTTTGACATTGAGCAGCGCCTGTCTGGACGGGACAAAGTCAGGCCCAACAGGGCCGATTGCAACAGTGGTTGCCACTTCGAAAGGCGCCGCCAGTGTATAGCGTCCGTTCTCGTCGGTTCTTGTAACATCTCGAAGTACGGTCTTGCCCGGCATGGTTTCCCATCTGGCGGCTACCGTGATGTCGTTCACAGGAAGGCCGGTCTCGTCGCAAACCTTCCCTGAGAAGGAACATTCTCTTCTAAAGATCATATCCTTGATGAGTGTCTCGTTCTTTTTGATTTGTATCTGTTCAATTGTCAGTTGTGGTTCCGTTTCACCACTAGCGTGGCAATATAGCTTATACTTGCCTGTTGGGACGTTTGGAAACTCGTATATGCCGTCCTTCCTACTGGATTCAGAAAACATGAACTGCTTTCCGATACGTTCTTTCATTGTCGGAATAAGGCGCACTTGGTAGTCAACGCCAGGCTTGCCATATGGCCCGATCACTTTACCTTTAAGAGCGATGAGTGGTGGTATACGCGGTTTCACAGTGGCTGTCTTCTGATCCCAGGACTGGCCTAACGGCGTATCCAGCCCGATGACGGCGGTGGGGGATTCGTATTTACCGACAATTGCTCTTACCTTATGTTTGGTTTTCAGATCGATTGCAGGTTCGTACTGGCTCAGGTCCAGTATCTCCTCGTGTTGTTGACTCGGTTTGAGCGAGTACACGGGTCCGTCCCATACATACACATTGAGTTTCCGATGAACGCCATCGACGACAAGCTCGGGAAAGCTCAAAGCCATATTCGTGAGATTTGGGTCCTGCGGTGCAGGGCCTACTGCCTGCAAACCAATGTATCGCAATTGCTGTCCCGGTCTGACCTCTATGGGCACCACTTTCAATGTCGGTTCAGCAGCAGGGTCAAAGTCGGAATCAATCCTGATTTTGGAAACATTAGAGGAGCGAACTTCGTTGACATAAATGGAAAGTACATACTCGCCGTCATCGAGAGTCCCGATGTGGCGAGCCTGTCTCTCGTTCAAATGATCACGCCAGCCCGACCATTTGAGAGGCTTGTCTTTGTGAATATGTTCGTGAAAGAAATTGCCGCCGTCGATGTTTGCCATGCGTCGGTTGTTCTTCGTCGATCGGATCTCCAAACGACATGAAGTAACTTTGACACCGTCTGGTGTCAATGCCTGCGTCCTATGATGGAGAAAAAGCTCTCTTGCCGAAAGGGTGGGGCTCAGCGCCAACAGGGTTATCCATACCGGCGGCTCAGTAGGCTCACTGCTCTGAAACTTCTGCTCATCTGCAAATGTGTTTCCTCGTCTCGAGCCCATAAAGATTATTGACGTCAGGATGGCAAGCACTGCAATAGCCATTATCCACAATTGCGGTGGATCCTTTTTAGAAGTCATCATAACTATTTCTCTCCTTTTCTGTTACCTCTGTTGGGTTCACTCCAGGCAGTTCATAATTACTGCACTTTTCTTTTAAGCTGAGATTTCCCATATACACTTCTCTAAAACACTCCTGCGCGTTTGAAGCCCCATAATATCAAAATCTCATCGAGATTTCAGCAATTCTCTGGCCGCTCCAGCGAGTTGTCTCGCAAAAAACGCCCAAAAAGTTGAATACTTATGTCGAGAAGCCATCTTTTCCTACTATTTTGGCACACCGCCACAGTTGCCCTTTATTCCACAAACCGGTTTTAAACAGTTTTACACATCATCCCGGCCTCGCAGGTATTGCAAAAAACGCAACCAACGGATCCGGGTTTAAAGTTGATTTTGCTTGTAGTGTATAGCTTTGGGGACGTTGTAGATATTTAATCCGGCTCGATGTTCCGTCCTTGTCGGCATTATAATACCGGCAAGAAACGCAGCAGCGAAACAAGTTATCGCGCCGATGGCACCGTATAACAGGCTGTTAAGCTCAGTGGCCAATTTCACATACAACAGTATACCTATACTCGCAACAGCCCCAATCCAGGCGTGAGCAGTACCGACCCTTTGTGTAAAGATTCCGAGCATAAACAAACCGGCGAGGGTCCCTCCGAGCAGTCCCATTATTCCCAGGAAAAAGTCCCAGAGATATTTGATTTCAATACGGGCCAGAAGCATGGCGGTTGCTGTGCCGGATATGCCCAGGGCTATAGTCAGACATCTTGCAAAAAGAAGATATTTTCTTTCAGAAAGGTGCGGCATAAATCGTCGAACGAAGTCTGTCGTTACCACGGTTGAAATCGAGTGCATGCTGCTGTCGATTGTTGACATGGCGGCTGCGAATACCCCGGCAATAACAAGCCCGGCTAAACCATCCGGCATCTGCCGGGCAATGAACAAGGCGAATATCTGGTCGGTCTTTTCGAGGGTAACCAAACGCTGCGGGTTGGCTTCGTAGAATACAAATAATCCAGTACCGACCAACAGGAACAGCGCGCCGGCGAAGATGGCAAGAAAACCATTGAGCCAGATGGCTTTGGCCGCTTGTCTCTCATCCGGGGTAGTGAGGTAGCGCTGGATGACCGCCTGATCGGTTGTGTACGGCACCAGAGAATTAGTAAAGACGGCGCCGATGATAACCACGATTAGAGCATCCGAGGTCCAGTCCCAGTTGAGATGTGCGAGATTGAACTTTCCGTTCTCGGCTGCGACGGAGACAAATTGACCAACGCCTCCGTCCAGATCTCCTATGATAATTCCTATCGCGACAAAAGCTCCGCCTATCAGGACGAATGCCTGTACGACGTCCGTCCAGATTACGGCTTCGATACCACCGAGGACGGTATAAGCTGTGCTCAAAATACCCATCAGGGCAATACACACAAAGACATTCAAACCTGTCACGGCTGAGAGGGCCAGGGCCGGCAGCAGGACAACGATTCCCATTCGTCCCAATTGAAAAGCCACGAACGACAGGCTGCCGAACACTCGGATGCTTACGTGAAAGCGCTTTTCGAGATACTCGTATGCGGTCGTGATATTGAGCCGCCGGAAGAAAGGCAGATATAAGTAAATAACAAAAGGAGCTATAGCAAATATACCGATATTCAATATCAAAAGTGCCCAGTCGGTGGCATAGGCCCTTGCGGGCATAGCCAGGTAAGTGATTGCGCTTAATTGGGTGCCGAAAATACTAAGGCCAGCCGCCCACCAGGGGATTCGCCTGCCGGCCAAGAAGAAATCATCGGTTGTTTTTTCCCTCCTGGCGAAGTAGAAACCCATGGCAACTAATACAGCCAGGTAGGTCCCTACAACTGCGTAATTAACTTTTCCGAAATTCCCGGCTATATCATTCATTTGGTTTTATCCGGAATAATTTTTACCTGTGGATATTCGGGCCGGATTTGCAGGTGATTATAATTATATTATCTGAAATCTTTTGTTTTTATCCCATTGACCACGTTCTGAGGTTTGCCGGCAAGGAATGAAGCCACATTATCGACGGCTACCTGCAGCAGTCTTTTCCGCGCTGCAATAGTCGCCCATGCAATGTGCGGAGTAATGCAGCAGTTCCTTGCTTTCAAAAGCGGGTTATTCTCACTGGGCGGCTCCTCAGACAGCACATCCAGACCGGCCCCTGCAATCCTCTCGTTATTCAATGCATCAGCCAAAGCCTGTTCATCTACCAAAGGCCCGCGACTGGTATTGATGAGAAAAGCGGTCTTTTTCATCATCTCCAGGCGCTCTCTGTTTATTATCTTGCTTGTATCCGATGTAAGGGGGCAGTGCAGGCTTATGACGTCACTTGTTAGAAAAATATCATCGAGCCCTTCGAGTTGACATCCTTGAGGGATACTTGATGGTTTGGCGATATCATAAAAGATGACATTCATTCCGAAAGCAAGGGCCAGACTTGCCGTCGCCTGGCCGATTTTTCCAAAGCCGATTATACCCATAGTCAGTCCCGCTAATTCAATCAAAGGTGTGTCCCAATAGCAGAAATCAGGACTGGAAGTCCAACGTCCGGACCTTACTGTTTGAGCATGGTGAGCGGCGTGATGCGCGAGATTCAGAAGATGAGCAAAGACTATTTGCGCCACTGATTGTGTACTGTATGTTGGGACATTGGTTACCGGGATATCTTTATCGCGAGCTGCTTCGATATCTACTATGTTATAGCCGGTGGCCAGCACCCCGATATATTTCATCTTTGGAAGCTGTTTAATTATGGCAGAGGATAATACTGTTTTGTTCGTTAATATGATTTCAGCATCTTTGGCACGCGGTACCACTTCTTCGGGGGCGGAACGGTCATAAACTATGCACGGGCCCAGCGACTCCAGGTCTTTCCATGATAAATCTCCCGGGTTTAGTGTGTAGCCGTCTAATACAACGATATTCATTATCTATTTTCCTTATTTAGCAGAAGACATCATTTTATTGTATTTCTTTACGATGGGGATTCTTCATATAGTAAAAAAAACCGTCTTCGGCACCCACTAAGAGGTCAGGAATATCATCTTTGTCCCAGTCCACAACGGTTGGGCTGGTTGTATGGCCGGCAAGTATGCGGCTATCGACCATTCCCTTATCAAGGAAAAGATGCCTGTTTTGATCTGTAGAAATATTTTGCAGAAAGTTTATATTTCGACTATTCACCAGCAGGTCCGGTCGTCCGTCAAGGTCCCAGTCGGCAAAACAAAACTTGCGCCGGCCGCTTTTGCCTGCAATGCCGTCGTTCATTCTCAGCAGACCGCTGGTTTTGTTTTTAGGCCGGTGTATCGAATCAAATGCCGATACATCTTCGCAGGCAATAAGACGTTTGCCCGGCAACAGGATTAGTTTCTTGTCTCTTTCGGTACGCTGAAATAGAGCCAAATATCCATCATGATCCAGCATTATCAAATCGTTTAGACCATCTTTGTTATAGTCGATAACAACCGGTGTGGTCCGCCACTGGGCAGCAAGGCTTTTACCTTCCGGCTGCCACCAGTTCCATGCCGGTTTAGGAGGCTTGCCGGGCCACTCCACTTCAATGGGTTGTGCTGCCGTCAGTTGAGGTTTGTGCCGTGTTCCGATGTTTCTGTACCAGAGGACTTTTCCCCAAATGGAATTGATGATAATATCCGGCAGGCCGTCATGGTTGAAGTCCGCAACGTTCAGTGTCGTATAGCCCCACTTGGCTTCGCAAGGGCCCTGGATCGAACCGTTTGGGCCGGCCATAATTCGAATGATTTTGCCATCGGCCTTGAGATATACAGGAGCGGCCCATTTTGGCGGATTAGCTCCGTCGAGGTTTTCAATAAATCCGACGTAACCTGCACTATTGCCGCAGATTAAATCCTCGTCTCCATCGTTGTCCCAGTCAAAACTATAGGGAGTAACAAGTACACCGAATTTGACGTCTTCCGCCTGCTGTTGAAAAAAACGAGGCGGCAAAAACTCGGGGTTTCTGTCAGTTGCCTGCCCAGTATTTTCCACCAAAGACACGCGTCCGTCTTCTTGGCCCACAATCAGGTCCACATCTCCATCCCTGTCCCAGTCCAGCGCTACCGGAACAATCATACACAAATCCATTTGAAGCTGCTTACCCTTATAGGTCAGGTATTTGCCTGTAGAATATTTGGGATGCTTTCGTGTACCTATGTTTTCGAACCATGTGAATTTGTCAACGAACTCACCACATATCAGGTCCAGGTCACCGTCACCGTCGAAATCAGCAAAATTTGGAGAAGGCATACCATATACGTCCACTGGATTATCTCCGGCCAATATTTTTTCGGCCTTTTCGTATTGCGGATTTTCATTACTTCCTGTATTACGCATAAGATACACGTATCCATGCAGCGGACCGTGCGTCCAGCGACCCTGTTTGTCGAATGCGTTATCCCATCCATAGTCGTTCCAGTCACCGATGCCTGCTATCAAGTCGAGAACTTTGTCCCCGTCATAGTCACAATACTGCCACTGGTTGGCACGGATGCGGCCTTTTGAGCTATGCACATTAGAGGAAGAATATATTGTCCGGTTTTTTTTGAACTGATTATCCGGTTTTTGGAAATCTATAATTTCTTTAGTCGGCAACAGTAAGCGGGCCTTGCCGTTAATATAACTCGGTCGAATATTACTATGTCCTGAGCCAATCCGAACAGCGGGCTTGAATACCGGCATTTTAATATTACCGGTGGTATTCTCGAAGAAATATATGCCGTTGTACGGCTTGTCGGGACAGGAAACAACTAAGTCGTAGTCGCCGTCGTTATCATAATCCATAGGCAGCGGCCATGCCCAAAGACCCACCCCCAAATCTACAGTCAGGCCGGGATTGTTATACTTTATTCGCTCAAGAGCAGCACCGGATGCAGTGGTTATGAAACACACGAGAAAGATAATAGGCAGAAAAACAGAATTTCTAATTAAACGAGCGTTCATATTTTCTCCGAATAAAAATTCGTTCTTTTTGTAACATCCTTTTATTTGATAAGGATAGCAATTCTTCACATTTAGGGAAAGAAGAAATCGAACTGTTTCTGAATGCGATGAAACATCACAGGGGAAAATGCCGCCCAAGCGCCCACTCCAATGAAATAACTGACAAGGAGCATTCACTACTCTATGATTTTGAATGTTTTAATCAGACTTGTTAATTTTCCGATATCCGGCTCTCGTTCGTATAAAGGTTTTTGATGTTCTTTATATATACCGATATTTTCTTCAAAAGTTCTTTTGTCCGGGTTTATATAAAAGATTCCAAGCGGGAACGGTTTATTTTCTGTTGCTTTATTGAATGCTTCATTTCTGTTGGATAGGTCATGTGAATCGTCAAGATAATAGGTGTTTTTCTTAAACCACTCGAAAGTGTTAAGCTTGTTAAACGTTACGCAGGGCTGGAATATATCAACCAGAGCGTAGCCTTTATGTTCGATTGCCTGTTTTATTATTTCTTTTGTTTGCTCTGCGTCGCCGGAAAAAGCCCTTGCAACAAAAGAGGCATTCAGAGCTATAGCAACGGCGAGCGGATTGAACGGCTCAAGAAACACCCCGCCGACCTGTACCGGTGTCTTAAAGCCTGTTTGACTTGTAGGTGATGCTTGTCCCTTTGTCAGGCCGTAAACCATATTATTATGAACGATATTTGTTATGTCCGGATTTCTGCGTATCGTATGTATAAAATGATTGCCGCCTTCCCCGTACATATCTCCGTCGCCGCTTTCTGCGATGACCGTAAGAGCGGGATTTGTCGCTTTTATGGCCGTTGCCGGGGGCAGGGCCCGTCCGTGCAGACCGTTGAATACATTGGCCTTGATATAATGAGGAATTTTTGCCGCCTGGCCGATGCCCGAAACCATTACAAGCTTTGTCGGTTTAATTTTTAACTCAGTAAGAGCTTGTTTTAGTATTTTAAGAATGGGAAAATTGCCGCAGCCTGGACACCAGGCTATATCAATGTCGGCCATGTTAAAAATTTCAGTATCCATAGCATTGTCTCTACTTCAATAAGTCATTCAATTTTTCAGTCAGCTCTTCGACATAAAAACTCAGGCCGTCATATTTTAGAATTCTGTCATTAATCTCAATGCCGGTATGCAGTTTAATTAACTTTGCGAATTGGGAGGTGGCGTTGTTCTCAACTATTATTATTCTCTTGGCTTTTTTTAGATAATCGCTCGTTTGGCCCGGCAGGGGATACACCTGCTTGAAGTGCAGAAATGCTGTGTCATCTCTGCCGAGGTTTTTCACGGCCTCTCTTACGACATTGTACGTAGAACCCCAGCACACTATCAGGTTTTTATAATTCTCAGGGCCAACCAGTTCCGGCGGGATTGTTTCATCTTTTAACAGTTCGAACTTTTTCAATCTTTTATCGACCATCTCGACTCTTAAACCGAGGTCTTCGGTAATGTGTCCTGCTTCATCATGCTCGTCGCTGTCAACCGCAACCAGTCCTTTCCCGTAGCCGGGTATTCCGCGGGGAGAAATACCATCGTCAGTCAATTTATATCTTTTGTAATCTACGTCGGTTGTGATTATGTGTTTTTCGATACTAATATTCGATATATCAGGACATGCGATATTGTAATAAGAATCCACAAAATATTGGTCGGTGAGTATGAAGACCGGTATCTGATACTTCTCGGCCAAATCAAATGCTTTCCGGGTCAGGTAAAAGGCATCTTGAATCTTTCCTGGTGTAAGCAATATTCTGGGAAATTCGCCGTGCCCTGCATAAAGGGCCAGTTCAAGGTCGGCCTGTTCGGTCCTTGTGGGTAATCCTGTTGCTGGGCCGGGCCTTTGGGCAAGATGAATCACAATCGGGCTCTCAAGAATCCCGGCCAGACTGAGACCTTCTGTCATAAGGGCAAAGCCGCCGCCTGATGTTGTGACCATCGCTCTTGCACCGGCGTACCAGGCCCCTATGGCCATATTTATTGCGGCAATTTCATCCTCAGCCTGCTCTGCTATTATGCCGAAATCTTTCGCCTGTTTTGCAAGAAATACCAACACGCCGGTTGACGGGGACATGGGATAGGAAGATATAAAGTTACAGCCCCCGGCAATTGCACCAAGAGCTACGGCCTCGGCGCCATTTACAAGGATTTGGTCTTTAATATCGGCATCGTCGTTGATGTCAAATTTGATTTTGGATGAATCGGCCAAGCCAACACCGAGATTGAAACCTTCCTTTACTGCGGCAAGATTCTTTTGTATGACGTCATCTGTTTTTGAGGAAAAGAATTTTTTCACATACTCGCTGACGGTTTGCAGTTCAATTCCAAACAAACCGGTAACTGTCCCGACGGCGACAACGTTGGAATAAATTTTGTTGCCGATCTCGGAAGCTTTTTTAGTGAATGGCACATCGATAAATTTGTGCCTGGTTTGGTCGAAATCATCGGCTATGGTTTCTTTTTCCGCCATGATAATTGTCTGAGGAGAAATTCTTTTTTCAACGTGTCCGACAGCGCCCTTGTTAAGAGGTATAAGAATGTCAATACGATTTACATAGGCACAAACAGAGCCTGATGATACCCGTATTTCAGTGGAATTTATTCCGCCGCGGACACGTGACATATATTCCTTCGTTGCGAAAACATTATAACCGGAGAGCTTGAAAATTCTCGTCAAGAGATACTCGACGGTCTGGATGCCCTGTCCGGCCTGGCCGCATAAGACGATGGAAAGGTCTTTTCTTATCATAAACACTCCTTGATAAACAGGTAATGTTTAATAGTCTTCCAGATGAAAAAATTCTGCATCCTCAAGCCATTTTTCCGGCCGGGATACGAACTCAATTATATTATCCAGTAAGACGTAATGTTTTTGTTCTTCATCTGCCAGTTTAAGAAAAAGCTCTTTCTGATATTCTTCTGTTACCTCGTTGGCTTTTTCCTTATAGAAGTCCCGGCTCTTTTTCTCGATGTCCTGCGCTTTTTGATAAAGCTTGGTTTGCTTTATGTCAAAATCAAAACTTTCATCTGATTCTTTGATTTGAACAAAGACATTCTTCGCATCGGTCAAAATCCCGGATTCAGCGATTTGTGTTTTTTGAGTTTTAATTTTCTCTATGGTGTTGTAGTGTTTGACTTCTTCATCTGCCAGCATGGTCAAAATAGTTCTCAAGCCGTTATTACCTGTCTTTTGAGCCAATTGGCGATAATAATCTTCGCCGTCTTTTTCCATCTGCATTGCGTATTCGAATATATTTGTCATTATTTCCCTCAATTTAATATGTTATCTCAAGATACCTGCTAATATGAACATCAATCGGCTACTTTGCCCGATAGATATCTGAAAGTATTTTGTCAAGGTCATCGATGTTGTTAACAGGCCGGTTGCAAGCGTAGTTTTCACATACATAAGCTGTTGCCTTGCCCTCTGCTACAGTTAGATTTTCGATAAATGGGATTGTTTTGTCAATAGCAGAATCATTTTTTTCCTGTTGGTGGAGTAATATAACCGCATTTGGCAGAAATTTATTACGTATCAGCTTAAGCATCTGCTGTGTGTCCGCTGCGTCGGCGTTGCCGGCAATCACTATTTCCTGTGTCGGGCCGAGCCAAAAGTTCAATGCCGTCAGCATTTCAGAAGAATAACCGGACGATTGTTTCAATTGCCTTGAGAAAGATTCAAGCACCTTACCCCCTTGTTCTGTGAAGTATTGATTCATAGTTAACTTACCCAGCTTCAATAAAGCGAATGCTGCTGCTGAATTACCGGAGGGAATCACTCCATCGGTGCTCGGCTTAATGCGGGCAATCAATTTTTCGCTGTCTTTGCCGGTGAGAAAAAATCCTCCCTGCTCATTATCAGCGAATAACTTTATCATTTCCTCGGCAAGCATTTTTGCCTCGATTAGCCATTTGGTCTCGAAAGACGCTCCATACAGGTCCAAAAAGTCCATTATTGTAAAAGCGTAATCGTCAAGAAAAGCAAGCTCTACCGCCTGCCCCTGGCGGTAATATCGCATCAATCTGCCTTTTTTATGCAAAGCATTTAATGTGAATTTCGCCGCTTGCTCGGCAGCTCTGATATATTTTTCTTCCTGAAGAATCGCGCCGCCGTAAGCCAATGAAGAAATCATCAGGCCATTCCATGCAGTAATGATTTTGTCATCTCTATGCGGTCGGATTCTTTTTGCCCGCTCGTTAAAAATCTTTGAACGGGCATTTGCCAGAAATTTCATTATTGCCGTCTGGTCTTTTTGGAATTTTTCTTCCAACTGTGCTATCGATATTTCAATATTGAGAATGGTTTTATTATCTTCGAAATTACCCTTATCTGTAACGCTATAATAAGCTGCAAATATTTCGGCTTCGTCTTTATCTAATATAGATTTGATTTGCTTTGTGTCCCAGACATAAAATACACCTTCTTTTCCCTCGCTGTCTGCGTCTTCGGCGCTATAGAAGCCGCCTTCGGGATCGGTCATATCCCGCAGAACATAATCAAAAATCTCCCTCGCTGTCGCTGCGTACTTTTTGTCCCCGGTAGCCTGATATGCCTGGAGATAGACCTTGCTCACAAGTGCCTGGTCGTAAAGCATCTTCTCGAAGTGCGGAACAAGCCACCGTCCATCGGTTGCGTAACGATGAATGCCTCCCCCGATATGGTCATAGATGCCGCCTTTGGCCATCACATCGAGAGTCTTTTCGACCATTTGCAGGGCTTGCGTGTCGTTTGTTCGGTGCCAGTAAGAAAGCAGCATCGACAGGTTGGTCGGTTGCGGGAATTTCGGGGCCGGCCCGAAGCCGCCATTAGCGGCGTCGAAAGTGGTTCTGAAATAATCGAACCCGGCTTTAAGCATATCCGCCGATAGTGCCTCTTTTTCAGTCGGCCCGGTCAGGCTCGCCAGAACTTTGCTTATTTTCTCTGAAGAATCGACCAGTTCCTGCCGCTTGTTTTTCCAAGCTTCCGCAATAGACAGCAGCACCCGCTCAAAACCAGGCCGGCCGTATATATCTTTCGGCGGGAAATACGTTCCACCGTAAAAGGGCTTGCCTTCAGGCGTAAGAAAAACCGATAGAGGCCAACCGCCCGAATCCGTCATCATCTGAACGGCATTCATATATATTCCGTCAACGTCCGGCCGGTGCTCTCTATCTACCTTTATACAAATGAAATACTGGTTCATTATTCCGGCAATTTGCTCGTTTTCAAAACTCTCTCTTTCCATCACATGACACCAGTGACAAGTGGAATAACCGATGGAGATAAATACAGGCTTGTCATCTTTTTTTGCCCGCTCAAAAGCCTCCTGGCCCCATGGATACCAATCAACAGGATTATGAGCGTGTTGCAGCAGATAGGGGCTGGTCTCGTTAATAAGTCTGTTGGTATGTTTATGTTCGGCCATTGTCGTCGGCATATTCTTTTCTCCGATTATCTTAAAGCTCCCTATTGTAAGGCATAGAAAAACAACAGGGCTTAGAACCCAATGAAAAAGCTTTCGTGCCATTTTGATTTCGTGCTCAAAAAACTTCGGCTATTTCTTTTACCTTTTCGATAGCTTCCTGGCGTTTTGCTCCGGCGACATCCGGGCCGCCCTGTAAGGTTGGTTCAACGAACACTGAATGAATATCTTTAAAACCCATAAAGCCGAATATCAGTTCGATATACTTTGTTTGCTGATCAAATGCTTCCGCTTCGCTGCCCGGGGGATATTCGCCGCCACGGGCAAACACCACCAAAATTGGTTTTCCGGTTACAAGCCCTTGGTATCCGGCTTCTTCACTGTAACTGAACGTATAGCCGGGCTGAACTAAAAGGTCGATGTACTGCTTGAGCCGGTAGGGAATACTGAAATTCCACATCGGAACAGCGAGGACGTACTTGTCTGCCGAGGTAAACTGCTCAATCACCTGCTCGACATCTTTCCATACCTCTTGTTCGGCTTGCGAATGCGGCTTGCCGTGCAGAATTGTATATTTGGCCTGCACCGCCAGCCCGTCGAAATTGGGAATCGATGCGTCGACCACGTTTAAAATCACAATCTCATCTTCCGGATGCTTTTGTTCGTATGCTTCGATAAAGGCATCGGTAACCGCTATGGAGTGTGACCTTTGGCCTCTTGGAGAAGCCTGGATATATAAAAGCCTGCTCATAATTCTTTCCTTTGTCAGCTTAAAAGGTTTGCCGGTTTCTTATCCAACGATAATGCGTCCGCAACTGCCACAAAATCCACCGCTATAAGAACTAATCCGGTTCTTTCCCCTACTTCCACTTTATGTTGCAGCCTATG